>CALGNY010000122.1 GCA_937958375.1 uncultured Bacillaceae bacterium | reverse complement strand
TTAACCAGCCAGCCGAATTTAAATGGTCCGCAGCATATCACCATTCACAGATTCCGACCACTTCCTATGACCATCGATTCATTGCTCATTGCTAGTTTAATGGTAAAAAATGCGGGTATGTGAAAATTGAATAGGCATTAGTCAATTAGTTAGGGGTGTTTTTGGGATGAATTGGCTGAGAAGGATCGATCGGTTTCAGGCGAAGGTCGAAAGTTGGATGATCAGTTTCGCGATGATTGCGATTACGCTCGTATTGCTCGGTAACGTTGTTGCGCGGAGTGTTTTCAATAATTCATGGACGTTTGCTGAGGAAGTTGGGCAATTTTTGATTATCCTGATTACGTTTGTGGGGCTTAGTTTTTGTGCTCGGTGGGGACGTCATTTGAAAATGACAGCCATCGTAGAGTTTTTGCCTCATAAAGTCAGAAAGGCCATTGTGATCTTCGCTACGATTTTTACATCTATTCTACTATTCTTTTTGTGCTATTTATCTATTAATTATGTACTTATTTTAATCGAAACGGGCCGTACGACACCGGCTCTACAAATTCCGTATTATATTTTTTCCCTATTCATTCCGCTCGGTTTCTTTTTCGCAGGGATCCAATATGCGATGGAAGCGATTTTGAATATCAAACATAAAGAACTGATTGATGGGACACAGGATCCTGTGTTGGAGGAAAAACGAAAGCGTCGTGAGCAGGGTGACGATTCGATCGTGATGCGCGAAGATGTCAGTGAGACGCGTCCGCATGAGGAACACGAGAAGGATCGTGCCCAAAAAGACGTTGAGCTTCAGAAGCAGAACCCTGGTTTGAAGAAAGGGGGACGTAAGCGATGATTTGGATTATGCTCGGCGCGCTGTTTTTATTTCTATTATTAGGTTTCCCAATTATGGTGCCGTTGATTGTCGCGCCTTTGATTGTTGCGTTGATTTATTTCCCGGACTTGAATCTGACCGTTTTTATCCAGCAATTTTCTCTTGGAATCCAAACGTTCGTCTTGTTGGCTGTGCCGATGTTCATTTTTGCGGCTGATATTATGGCCAAAGGGAAGACGTCGAGTAGGCTATTGGATTTCGTTGGGGCATTTATTGGTCATATCCGGGGTGGTTATGCGATTTCGACGACGGCTGCGAGTATGTTGTTTGGGTCGATTTCAGGTTCGACGCAGGCGACTGTCGTTGCTGTTGGAAAGCCGACGCGGGAACGGATGTTACAAGTCGGCTATAAGGATTCGCAAGCTATTCCCCTCATCATCAATGCGAGTGACTTGGCGCTGATCGTTCCGCCGAGTATTGCGATGATCGTTTATGGAGTGGTGACCGGGACATCGGTTGGTGAGTTGTTTATTGCAGGGATTCTACCTGGAATCATTATTTTTATTATGTTCTCGATTTATAATTATTTTCTGGCCAAAAAACATGATATTGGACTTGTTGAGCGGAAATCGTGGAGTGAGCGATGGACAGCTGTCCGGAAGGCAATTTTGCCGCTAGGTTTTCCGATTGTTGTGGTCGGTGGAATTTACACCGGTATTTTTAGTCCGACTGAAGCGGCGGCGGTTTCTGTTGCCTACGCTTTTATTTTAGAAGTCTTGATTTACCGTGACGTAAAGTGGCGGGATATCCCGAAGATTGCCGAGTCGTCGGCCGTGGTGACGGCAGCGGTATTCATTTTGGTTGCGGCGGGAACGGCGCTCAGCTGGGTCCTTGCCTATGCGAAGTTACCGGAAGTGTTGACGTCTGCGGTGTTAGGGGCTGACCCGTCGGCAACTTACGTGCTCTTCATTGTTGCGGTCTTTTTCTTTATTGGTTGTATGTTTGTCGATCCGCTCGTGGTGATTATCATCATGACGCCGATTTTCTATCCAGTGGCAATGGATGCGGGTGTCGATCCAATCGCATTGGGTGTAATCGTGACACTTCAGGCAGCAATCGGTTCAGCGACGCCGCCATTTGGTGTCGATATATTTACGGCAATTGCCGTTTTTGAAAAGCCTTATTTGGAAATCATTCGTGGTATTTGGCCATATATCTTGATTTTATTGGTTGCATCCGCGTTGTTTATTTTATTTCCAGAAATCATTACGTCCTACCAGATGTTTTACTCCGAGTAGAAAGCAGGTGAATGATCTTGCGAAAAATCAGTGAATTATTGATGTGGTTGGTGATTGTCCTATTGCTTGGGGCGTGCGGGAGTGCACATGGAAATGCGCAAACGAAAACGGGTGAGGATGCGCCCGAGCATGTAATCCGCTTCGTCCATGAAGAGCAAATCGACTCGGTCCAACAGGATTATGTGGAAGAGTTTAAGAATATCATTGAGGAAAAATCGAATGGCGATGTCTACGTGGATATTTACCAGGTCGGTCAATTGGGGGACGCGACAACGCAAGCCGAGCTGCTTCAGATTGGAGCGGTTGACATGGCGATTGTATCACCCGGGAACATTGGAACGATGGTGCCGGAATCCCAAGCGTTGTTGCTGCATTTCCTGTTTTCCGATGATATGGAAGTGAATAAGCAAATTTTAAATGAAAGTGAAGCGTTGTATGGTCCGATGAACGAGGCCTTTGAAGACCGCCGAATCAAGGTGTTGGCTTATTGGACAGAGGGCTTCAACCAATGGACGACCAATACGAAAATCGAGGAGCCGAGCGATTTCGAGGGAAACCGTTTCCGAACGATGCCTTCGCCGCTGATCGTTTCATCTTATGAAGCATACGGGGCGAACCCGACGCCGATGCCTTATGAGCAGGTGTACAGCGGGCTTCAGTTGAATATGATTGATGGGCAAACGAACCCGTTGTTTTCCATTGAGCAGATGAAATATTATGAAATCCAGTCCAATTTGATTCTCTCCCGTCATTCACTGTATGTCACGACAACGGCAATTAATCCGGACTTTTACGAAGGCTTACCGGATGATGTCCGACAGATGATTGACGAAACCGTCGAGGAAATGAAGGAGAAATCATTTGAGATTCAGGAAGAACATAATAGTGGTGATTTGGAGACGATTGAAGAAAATAGCTCGATTACGATCAGTGAATTGAACGATGAACAACGGGAAGCCTTCCGCGAAGCAAGTATGCCGGTTCGTGAAGAGTACGTGGAAATGGTCGGAAACGAGCGAGCGCGGGAAATTATCGAGACGCTAGAGGAAGAGATTCAGGAGTTGGATAGTGAATAGAATTAGACCGAAGCGGATTGGTCGGGTGCCGCTTCGGTTTCTTTGTGTGGTTAGGGCGTATATTCGTAGGGTGCGACCCATATTTTTTGCTGGAGGTAGCATATTTTGTTTTGATGGGACCATATAATTCGCTGAAGGGCGCATATATTTTGAG
>CALGNY010000121.1 GCA_937958375.1 uncultured Bacillaceae bacterium | reverse complement strand
AGAAAGAAACCGAATTGACATCAGGCTATTTTGTTTAGTTTTCAAGGTTCGAAGTTTTGTTGAGCACTATCTAATATACCATGCTCGACAAACATTGTCAACAAGAAATCATTTAAATCTTGTTTTTTTGACAACAGAATTCATTATACAACATGTCAATAACTTATTTAAAAGTTACGGCTTCGACACGTCTCCATCCCAGTCTAGCATGCCGCCTTCAAGGTTTTTTACATTATAACCTTGCTCTTCTAAATAGGCACCGGCATTATTGCTTCTTCTACCTGATCGGCAAACCATCACATATTCTTTGTCTTTAGGTAACTCGCTTGCCCGAAGAGGAATGTCACCTAATTTAATATGTTGTGCCCCAGGAATCATTCCTTCAGCTACTTCATCATCTTCTCTTACGTCAATGATTTCTAAATCGTTGCGATCCATCTGTTGCTTCAATTCGTCTTTGTTGATTAGATCGATTTCTTTTTCGGACATTACGTAATCCTCCTCGTGAAGAAATGTATTCCCATTTTATAACCGTGTGAAATGAATGTCAATCAAATACCATTGGTAATTTTAACAAGTCGCAAGATATATAAAAGCTTCCTATATATATGAAAAACTCAGCCTGAAATCGGCTGAGTTCTCCATCGTTAGTTCGCAACAATATTCACAAGCTTTCCTGGTATAACAATGACTTTCCGAATCGTTTTTCCATCCGTCCATTCTTTGATCTTTTCATCCGCCAACGCCATTTCTTCGAGTTCATCTTTCGTCGCATCGACAGGGACAGAAGCTTTACTTCGAACTTTACCCATGACTTGCAAAACAATTTCAACTGTATCTTCTGTCAGTTTGCTTTCATCATATTCTGGCCAAGGAGCATACGTAATCGATTCTTCATGACCCAGAAGCGACCAAAGTTCTTCTCCGATATGTGGAGCGACTGGCGACAGCATTTTCACGAAACCTTCCGCGTATGCTTTTGGAATGACATCTGTTTTATACCCTTCATTGACGAAGACCATCAATTGAGAGATTCCGGTATTAAAATGAAGGTTTTCATAATCCTCGGTGACTTTCTTCACCGTTTCATGATAGGTCTTATCCATTTTCTCGTTAGCTTCATCTTTTACGACCTCACTGAGCTTGCCGTCTTCTGTCACAAACAAACGCCAAACCCGATCAAGGAATCGTCTGGAACCATCCAATCCATTTGTGCTCCATGCAACAGAAGCATCCAATGGTCCCATAAACATTTCATACAGTCTCAACGTATCGGCTCCATGAGACTCGACAATATCATCCGGATTGACGACATTTCCTTTTGATTTACTCATTTTTTCATTGCCTTCACCCAGAATCATTCCTTGGTTAAATAGCTTTTGGAATGGCTCTTTTGTCGGTACGACGCCAATATCGTACAAGAATTTATGCCAGAAGCGCGCATACAGCAAATGCAAGACAGCATGCTCTGCTCCACCGATATAAATATCGACCGGAAGCCATTTTTTCAGTTTTTCATAGTCAGCTAGGGCCTCTTCATTATCCGGGTCGATATAACGAAGGAAGTACCAACAACTACCGGCCCACTGCGGCATCGTATTTGTTTCTAATCGGCCTTTTTTGCCCGTTTCAGAATCCGTTACTTCCAACCATTCCGGAATGTTGGCTAATGGTGATTCTCCCGTTCCAGATGGTTTGACTTCATCGGTCTCAGGCAGAACCAATGGCAAGTCATCTTCACTTAAGGCTGAGCTCGTGCCATCTTCCCAATGCACAATCGGAATTGGCTCACCCCAATAACGCTGACGGCTGAATAGCCAATCACGCAGACGATAGGTCGTTTTGCGTGTCCCTATCTTGTTTTCTTCCAACCATTCGATCATTTTTTCGATGGCTTCATCTTTACCCAAGCCATTCAGAAAGTCTGAGTTCACATGTGGTCCATCGCCGACATAGGCTTCTTCTTCAATATTGCCGCCTTCAACGACTTCTACGATCGGCAAATCAAATTTTTTCGCGAATTCATAGTCACGTTCATCATGTGCTGGAACAGCCATAATTGCACCAGTACCATAGGACATCAGGACGTAATCGGCAATCCAGATTGGCATCTTTTCTCCGCTGACCGGGTTGATTGCATAGGCACCTGTGAATACACCTGTTTTATCTTTTGCCAAATCCGTACGCTCTAGCTCGCTTTTCGCTTGGACTTGTTCTTGATATTGCTTGACGATATCTTTTTGTTCCTCGGTCGTAATTTTTTCAACGAGTGGATGCTCTGGTGAAAACACGGCATACGTTGCACCAAACAAAGTATCTGGCCGTGTCGTGAAAGCACCAAACGATTCGTCCGTCCCTTCAATCGGGAAGGTCAACTCTGCACCTTCCGACTTACCAATCCAGTTGCGCTGCATGTCTTTCAAGCTTTCCGGCCAATCAAGGTCTTCCAAGTCCTCCAACAAACGATCGGCATAAGCAGTAATCTTCAGCATCCACTGACGCATCGGCTTTCGGACAACCGGATGTCCGCCCCGCTCACTTTTTCCATCGATGACTTCTTCATTCGCAAGAACCGTACCCAAAGCGGGACACCAGTTCACCGGGACTTCATCGACGTACGCCAACCCTTTTTCATACAGCTTCAAGAAAATCCATTGCGTCCATTTGTAATAACTCGGGTCCGTCGTATTGATCTCCCGGTCCCAGTCATATGAAAAACCAAGGGACTTAATTTGACGCTTAAACGTTTGGATGTTGTGCTCCGTAAATTCTTTTGGATCGTTTCCGGTATCAATCGCATATTGTTCAGCAGGCAATCCAAACGCGTCCCAACCCATCGGATGGAGCACTTCATATCCTTGCATCCGTTTCATACGGGAAAGAATATCGGTCGCTGTATAGCCTTCCGGGTGCCCGACGTGAAGCCCCGCACCAGATGGATACGGAAACATATCCAATGCATAAAATTTCGGCTTATCTGATTCGGTATTGGTTTTGAATGTTTTATTCGACTCCCAATACTGTTGCCATTTTGGTTCAATTTCACGATGATTGTACGCCACAATCCTTCCTCCTTCAAACGTATCCTTATTTTATTCAATTAAAAAACTCCCATCCCCACCAAAAGTAGGGACGAGAGTTAACACCCGTGGTACCACCCAAATTAGCGCGATCCAGTCGCACTCACTTGAACCCTTTAACGCAGGGAACGGCACAGATTACTGAAATTTCACCTGTGCAACTAAAAGGGGAGTTCAAAGCAATCCAAGAGCAACTTCCACCAACCGTTGCCTCTCTGGACACTTGGCATTTGCCTTTACTGGTCCTTTATCATCGTTACGTATCTTATCTTATTACTGTTGATTCTATGTAAGGAAAATGGTTTTGTCAAGGCTAATCATCGCCTTTGGTCGTAGTCCATTAGTTGAATCTTAAAAAATCAATTGTTTGAAACAGGGCGATGGTTAGAACAAACGTGAGTAATGAACCTACTACCATTAACATAACCGTTTTCCGGTCATTCTTTTCCTCAGATGATTGATTGATTTCACGTGTCGCTACGATCCAAATAACAATGGTCACAATCGCGATAATGGTCATTATGGTCGGTGACATCTGTTCACTTCCTTTGACGCAAATCCTTCATATACCAAGCATCCATCGTAAAATGAGAAGACTGGCCAAATGGCTGTCCGAGTTTTTCAAAGCCGAACCATCCATATAAACGGTTTGCCGCTTTTAACTTTTTCGATGTTTCTAAATAGCAAAAATCGTAATGCTCTCGAGCAAATTCCAACGCGACAGTCATTAATTTCACTGCCACGCCTTGTCCTTGAAATTCGGGCTTCACGTAGAGCTTTTGTAACTCACAGACACGCTCACCATGGTCATACGCAGCTATGCCTACACCGCCAATTACCTCGTCCTGTTCCGTTACGGCCACCCAATAATTCGCATTGGTTTCCTGCTCATAAAATTGGGCAAGCTCACTTAATTGAGGGTCAAAATACGCCGTTCCGGGAATAGCCAGATCAAAGGATTCCAGCGAACGTTTAATGATGGATTCCATCGCTTGATTGTCTTTTTCTTCAATTTTACGAACCCGCATGGGGGAAGCCCTCCTTTGTATTTCAGCTAAAGATCACCCAAGAAAAAATGGCATGATGATTAAAATAACGGCGCTAATAACCAATAAATACGACATAGTACGAGGGAGTTTCACATTTTTACTCCCTTGATACCAGCCCGAAAACTGCAACTTATTCCGGTACAAGACAAATAACAGTAGTAAAATCGCAATCGCGCCAAGCCATTTATGCCCAACCGACCGATCAAAAAATATGTACATCTTATCCAACAAAAGCCAAGCGAAACTACCTAGCAAAAACACAATCGCTAGGATCCGCAAAAGCTCCAACACCACGCGCATAAATCATCCCTCTCGTCTCAAATTAACGAACACGGTATAATAAATTCATACAGAAATTGAACAGGAGAGTACGCTATGCAAGCCATCATTCCATTCATTCACCAACTATTCAGTGAAACCATTCAAGAAGGCGATTTCGTCATCGATGCCACCCTCGGCAATGGTCATGACAGCGTGATGCTCAGTCAGCTCGTCGGGGATTCGGGCAAAGTTTTCGCCTTCGATATCCAACAGGAAGCCATTGACCAAGCGGAACAACTTTTCCAAGAAAATAACTGCACAAACATCCATACTTTCCTGAAAGGCCATGAATTCGCGACCGATGTACTTGATGAACAGGCAATCAATCAAATCGATGGTGCTATTTTTAATCTTGGCTATCTTCCTGGAAGCGACCAGCAAGTAACTACAACGGAAAAAACAACGATTCAAGCGATCGATCATCTACTTGGTCGGTTAAAAACAGGCGGCCATATGGGCATTGTCATTTATCCCGGTCACCCGGAAGGCAGACAGGAAAAGGATGCGGTCATGAATTATCTCAGTAAACTGCCTTCAAAATTAGCTGATGTTGCGAAATATCAAATGGTCAACCGAAGCGAACGGGCTCCTTTTGCGGTCATCATCCAGAAAAATTAGCTGCGATTAAGTCCGTTTAAATGGTGAGTAATGTCCGTGACAATTTCTTGGACTGG
>CALGNY010000120.1 GCA_937958375.1 uncultured Bacillaceae bacterium | reverse complement strand
ACAACAACGGACTTTAACAGAGCCAACTTTTCAAAATAGATTTCTTCATTCACCACATCACTCGTTATACAACACTGCGTCAATATAAACTTGTGGGTTCATTAATGTATGGGCTGCATCGCTCACGACATCCTGAATCGATTCAGCACCGATCCCCAATCCGATCGTCATTAAAGTGAATAATGCAATCGACACTAGCCACCCTTTTTTCATCGGTGTTTTTTCATCAGGACTGATGATCGTCTCTCCCCAGAAACAGTTCAAAAAGATGCGCAGTAGCGAATACAGCACGAAAATACTGGAGATGAACGAAAGTGCCAATAGCACATATGAGCCCATTTCAACAGCCCCTTGTCCGATCAAGACTTTTCCGATAAAACCACTCAGCGGCGGAATCCCTGCGAGCGATAGCATGACAATAAAAAACATCCATCCGAGAAGCGGATAATTTCGGATCAAACCACTCATTCCATCCATCTTGGCCGTACCCGTCAACGCAATCATCGACCCTGCAATCAAAAACAATAATCCTTTTACAATCATGTCATGAACAAGATAATAAATCGAGCCTTCAAAGGCCGTGACGGTCCCGACAGACAAGCCAACCAATATAAATCCGACCGCGATAATGACATTGTACGTTACGATCAGACGAATATCCTTGTACGCGACAGCCCCGACGCTACCACCGATCAACGTCAACGCTGCCAGTACACCGATAATCGTATGGGTGATTTGCGGTTCGTGGTAAAAAAACAACGTAAACACACGAAACATGGCATAAATTCCGACCTTGGTCAGCAAAGCCCCAAACAATGCCGCAATCGGTGTCGGTGCCACACTGTACGCATTTGGCAGCCAATAATATAGAAACAATCCAGCCTTCAATGCAAAAACAATCAAGAAGACCATGCTGATGACCGTCAACAAGGGTGTTTGGCCAGACTCTGCAATCCGCTCAGAGATGTGTGCCATATTCAGCGTGCCCACCGAGCCATATAAATACGCAATGGCAATCAATAAGAACCAAGAGGACAGCACATTGATCAGTACATATTTAAGGGATTCACGCAATTGGACTTTTCTTCCCCCAAAAGCGATCAATACATAGGAAGACAAAAGCATGATTTCAAAACAAACATATAAGTTGAAAAGGTCTCCCGTCAGAAATGAGCCGTTGACACCGGCAATCAGAAAGTTGACAAATGAGTAGAAGAACATCCGCTCATGTGCCTTACCGATGGATGCGAAGGCATAAATGAGAATAACTGATGCAACGACGCTCGTTGTCAAAACGAGGATGACCGAGAAAGAATCGGCGACAAAAAGAATGCCAAACGGTGGTTCCCATCCGCCAAAATCAAGGCGCTGGATCCCATCCGTCTGAATCATATTCAATAAATAAACAGCAATTCCTATATTGGCAACCATCGTGAGTAACGTCAGCACGCGTTGAAAAACGACTTGGTTGCGGAAAAATATGAGGATAATACCAACCAAAACAGGGATTGCCATGGGTAAAACGACTAAATTATTCATCTTTAAAACCCCTTAGCTCATAAAGATTATCGCTCCCTGTTTCACGATATGTACGGTAAGCCAACACCAACAACAACGCAGTGACCGCAAAGCTGATGACGATCGACGTCAAAATAAGCGCTTGCGGCAAAGGGTCGACAAAGGAACTCACACCCTCTTTAAGCACAGGGATGTTCCCATTCGTAAGCCCTCTGCCCATCGTCATAATTAATAGGTGTGCGGCATGCGAAAGTATCGCGACACCCAAGATGACGCGTAACACATTTCTTGAAAGCAACAGATACGTAGCGACGGTCACTAATACGCCAGCTAGGATTGTGATTAATGTCTCCATGGATTACACATCCTCAACAATACTTAATATGATGGTAACAACCACACCTACAACAGCTAGGGCGACCCCGGATTCAAAAATCGTCACGGTCGACAATGCTGTTTGGCCAAAAAAAGGCAAGTGAAAGTAAGCAAATGTCTGACTTAAAAAAGGTTCGCCAAAAATAAATGAACCGAAGGCCGTGCCCACAGCGATGAAGGCGCCTAATGCAGCCACTTTTTTAAAGTCAAACGGTACGGCATTTCGGACCGTCTCAATATCATACGAAACGAGCAACAACACTAAAGCCGCAGCCAGAACGAGTCCACCGACAAACCCACCACCGGGATTATGGTGGCCGGCCAAAAACAAATAGACAGCAAGCGTCAAGATGATAAAGACGACAATTCGGACGACTGCACGCAAGATAACGTTATTTGTCTTCAAGAGGCTCATTCCTTTTCTTTCTGGCTTTAAATTTGATAAACGTATAAACACCGATTCCACCGATCAAAAGCACGACAACTTCAAGCATTGTATCAAACGCACGGAAATCTCCGAGAATGGTGTTTACGATGTTTCGTCCGCCGGCTAGCTCATAGGAATCTTCAAAGAAAGTCGAAATACTTTCAAACAGTTTATTGTTTTGGACAGCAAGTGCCGTCACCGTAAAGATGACACCAACGGAAATGGACAGAAACAGATTCACAGATTTTGAACGTTTCCGACTGTCTTCTTTCTCCCATTCAGGCAAAAAGAAATAAGCGGCTAGGAATAATACCGTCGTCACCGTTTCGACGACGATTTGCGTCAGTGCAATATCCGGTGCCCGGAAAATAACGAAGAATATCGCAACGCCATATCCGAGAAAGCTATTCAACACGATGGCAGTCAAACGTGATTTGGCGACCAAAATAGAAATCGCTGCCGCCATCATCGCAATAGCGATCGTCAAATCGAAGGCACCTACTTCACCATTTCCTGAGATTTCAAATCGATAGGATCCAGATAACAGAAGTGTTCCACCGATGACGATCAAAAAGAAAAAGTAAATATAAACCATATAATCACGCAGGTGCCCCGTCATGTATGCATTCGTAATCGATTTGGAGACTTTACTCGTATTCTCCAGTGATGCGCCATACAAATGGTTAAAAGATAAATGTTCAGGAAATAGCTTATAAATCGCTCTCCACCAACGTAGTGTCATGAACAGGATGATGCCCAGAATGATTAGGGCAAGCGTCATCATGAGCTCGGTATTGAACCCATGCCATTGTTGAATGGTCACGCCGAGTTCGACATCAAGCATTGGGAAAATCGAAGACATTGCGGGTGTAATCACATAGCTTCCAAGAACATTCGGGAAGAAAAAGATCAAGATAACCAGCAAGCCAAGAATCACAGGTGAGAATAGCATCCCCGCCTTTGCTTCTTTCCCCGGTCGTTCCAATCTTTCTTCTTTGTACCGACCCAAAAATGTCCGACTCACAAAAATCAGACAGTAGACAAACGTCAGCACACTGGCAATCCACGCGACAACCGGAATCATCGTCATGATGTGATCAGCGGTAAAATTCAATTCACTGACATTCAGTACAGCCGTAAAGAACATTTCTTTACTTAAGAAACCGTTAAACGGAGGCAACCCGGCCATCGATGCACTTCCGATCAACGCAACCGTAAACGTCAAGGGCATCAATGAAGCAAGCCCACCTAATCGTCTGATGTCCCTCGTTCCCAATTGATGGTCGATAATGCCGACGACCATAAATAAAGCACCTTTAAATGTCGAATGGTTAATCAGGTGAAAAATCCCCGCAAAAGCAATTTGCGTGAAAAGGACGGTATCCATATCGTGGCCATGATGAAGTGCTGCAGAACTCATCCCGATCATACTCATGATCATACCGAGTTGACTGACGGTGGAAAAAGCCAACAATGCTTTTAGATCGGTTTGCCGAATGGCATTGAAAGCACCCCAGAATAGGGTCGTTAACCCAATCGCCGTCACGATCCAAAACCAAGACGCTTCACCGCCGAAGACAGGTGTGAACCGTGCAACGAGATAAATCCCTGCCTTGACCATCGTAGCTGAATGTAAATAAGCACTGACAGGAGTCGGCGCTTCCATAGCGGTAGGCAGCCAAATATGAAAGGGGAACTGGGCTGATTTTGTAAAAGCACCTAGTAGAATCAGGACCATTGCAGGGGCGAACAGTGGATGGTCACTCATTTCTGGCAAAATCGTGATAATCTCACGGATACTCATCGTGTCTGCCATGACATAAACCATGATAAAACCGACAAGCATCGCAAATCCACCGCTCACGGTGATCAGTAACGATTTTTGTGCCCCTTCGCGGGACAGTTTCCGGTGAAACCAAAAAGCAATCAACAAGAAGGAAGAAATGCTTGTCAATTCCCAGAAAACATATAGGCCCATGAGGTTATCCGAAAATACAACCCCTAACATGGACCCCATAAAGAGAAGCAAATATGTATAAAAGCTTTTCAAGTTCTCATATTTCGACAAGTAAAAAATCGAATACAGTGTGACCAGTGCACCGATCCCAGTAATCAATAGTGCAAAGATCAAACTTAATCCGTCTAAGTACGTCAAGAAATTAATTTGATAAGAAGGGATCCAATCAATAGAGTACGCAAACGTCTCACCCGCGGCTACTTCGGGCACAAAACGTACCAATAGGATAAATAATGCGGTTGGAACCGTTACCACAAACCAGCCGATATGGATATGGAATATTTTTTTCTTCAAAAAAGGAATAATCAGAGCTACCAAGAACGGTAGGATGATGGCAATTGTTATCGTATTCAAAATAATGAAGCCCCCACTACGTTGAATTCAGGCGAAATAATCGGTTAAATACCATATGAAAGGAACAATCAAAGGTTTTAGAATGGATATAGGTGAATTTGAGTCAAAGAAATGTTTAAACTGACTTTAGGTTAATTGGAATTTTTGCACTACCTGTTCCATTATATAATAAGTACGAATTCAATGCACTTTAAAACCCTTTTTGGCCAGGTATGGATTATCATTTGTTTTTCATGTATGATAAAGGCTATATTGCTTTATAACGCTGTATCAAAGACTCACATCTCCATTTTTTTATCGGTCAAAAAAAGGGTTCACACAAACCAAAACCCGTGTTAGAATGATACAGGTCTAAAATAGCATAACCATTATGAGTGGGAGATAAGAGGTGATTTTCCGCCATGGGAAAAGTTAAAAGTCGGATGGATGAAAAGATATTAGTTTGTGTTTACTACGGTCCGAATGGAGCACGTTTGATTAAACGAGGACATAAGTTGGCGCAAATCATGGATTGCCCACTTTACGTTTTGACGGTCGATCCGAAGCCTTTCGATGAATTCGATGCTGAGAAGTCAGGCTATGTGGATGAATGGAGAGAGCTTTGTGATGAATTAGGGGTCGATCAATTCATGATTCGTGACGAAGAGAAGCGACCATCCGTCAAAGTCATTAAGGAAGTCGCCCACAAATTGAACATCACGCAAATCATCATCGGGCAAAGCCCACAAAACCGGTGGGAGGAAATCACAAGAGGTTCATTTGCGAACCAATTGTTACGTGAAGTGACGTTCATCGATATCCATATCGTTTCTGTTGATCGGGCGCTGAAGGTGGAGAATGACACGACATATGAAAAAGGTGTCCACGCTTTTTTGTATAAAGAGGACGATGTCTATCAATTACGATTTACCCGCTCAAAAGATAATTTATATGAAGGAATTTTTTATAAAGAAATCGGTACGGACTTCAATAATGGTGTCTTCCGATTTGTGAACCATCATGGGAAAACGTGCCAAGTGCACATTACAGAAGACGAAGTCACCGGCAGATTGAGTGAGCCACCGAACGTTTATAAATAAAAAACGAGAGCCATCCACACGTTGGGGCTCTCGTTTTTTTGCTTTCTTTTATTCATTAACGATGTAATTGTCGATCTACTTCATTGACCAAGCGATTACTTTTTTTGTACTCGCGTTCACGTTTTTGTTCCACTTGAAGTCGTTTGTCAATGTTTTGGCTATACTCTTTATAGCCCATTCCGTGAGATTGCTGCATGGATTTCTCCATTTCTTCGGTGTAATTTAAGTCAATCTCATTGTCATTAATAGTAAACCAACCCTTTCGTCTTTGATGTTAATAAGCTTAGCACTGATGCGACGGATAGGAAAATCCGTATAATATATATTTATCCAAAACAAAAGGGGTATAAACATCTAAGCTGATGTTATACCCCTTATTCTTATGATTGAACGAAATTACTGGATTTTTCTCTCAAATGCTGTTCATTTGTGTTTTTTCTTTCATTTGGTGCCGATTATTCAACCGGAACGACCGCTCCATTGTATTCTTCTTCGATGAATGTTTTGATTTCATCTGAACGAAGAACGTCCACCAATGTTTGTAACGCTTCGTTTTCTTCATCCTCAGCACGTGCAGCAACAATGTTCACGTATGGGGAGTCTGATTCTTCAATGATCAAAGAATCTTCAGTTGGTACAAGTCCTGCTTCGATGGCATAGTTTGTGTTGATTGCTACAAGTGCATCCTCTTCGCGATCATAGAACTCAGGAAGTAATGCAGGCTCAATGCTAGTATCGAACTCGAGATTCAATGGGTTTTCGGTAATATCATCCAGTGTCGCACTGTCTTTGTTTACACTTTCATCTAATGTGATCAAATCGTTTTGCTCGAGTAATGTCAAAACTCGGCCATGGTCAGCAACAGAACGGCTCATGATAAAGACCGTACCTTCTTCAATATCATCAACACTTTCGATGGTTTTGGAGTAAACTCCCAATGGCTCTATATGGATTCCGCCTAGGTTGACAAAGTCATACCCAAAGTCTTCTAGTTGTAGTTCGAAGTATGGAATGTGCTGGAAGTAGTTTGCATCCAACGTACCGTTATCCAAGTCTTCATTCGGAAGAACATACTCTTGATATGTTTCAATCGTCAAATTGATGCCTTCTTCTTCAAGAAGTGGCTTCGCTTCTTCTAAAACTTCAGCATGCGGCACACTGGAAGCTCCGACAACGATTTCTGTTGGTTCTTCGGATTCAGCAGCTTCTTCGCCACCTTCACTCGATGACTCTGCTTCTTCCGTTGACTCCTCTTCGCTACCATTGCTGTCCTCTTCTTCAGATGATCCACAAGCTGCCAATGTCACAATCAATGTAATACCCAATAAAACCAATAATAATTTTTTCATGTTGTCTAAACTCCCTTTCTATCGTTTATCCATTTTTTTCGATGCAAAATCACCAATGAATTGGAAAATAAAGACGATCACGACGATAAAGACGGTACAAGCGAAGACGACATCATTATCTCTTCGTTGGAACCCTTTCATATAGGCCAAGTCGCCTAGCCCACCGGCACCAATGACACCTGCCATTGCCGTGTAACCAATCAGCGCGATTGCGGTTACCGTCAGCCCACTGACCAATGCCGGTTTCGATTCGGGTAAAAGAACTTTAAAGATAATGGTTTTCGTTTTGGCCCCCATCGATTTCGCCGCTTCAATAACCCCCTTATCCACCTCCTTCAAAGCTATCTCAACCAACCGTGCGTAAAACGGTGCCGAACCGATAATCAATGCCGGCAATGCCGCTTTCGGTCCACGAATGGTTCCCATCAAGAAATCTGTAAAAGGAAATAGTAATAGAATTAATATGATAAATGGAATGGCCCGGAAAACGTTGACAACGATGGCCGTTATTCCATTAATCCACCGATTGCTCCATAGATTTCCTTGGTCGGTCAGGTAAAGCACCAATCCAAGGAATAACCCAATGATGAATGTCCCGATCACGGAAATGATGGTCATATATAATGTTTCATACGTCGCCGTCCACATATCATCCATGACGACGTTCGGAAAAAGTTCTTCAAACATGCTCTACCACCTCGACTTCGACACCGGATTCGCGAACGTATTGAATGGCCTCTTCAATCTCGCTCCGGTTGCCATCGAGTTCCACAAACAATGTCCCGTAAGACCCTTCTTGTGTTTGTGAAATCGATCCTTGCAAAATATTCGCATAAACATCGAATTTCTTCGCGACTTCACTGATCAGACTTCTTCTTGCTGTTCCTCCGACAAAATGGAGTTTGATGACTTCCTTGTTTTCATCATCCGTTAAAAATTCTTTCAATCGATTTGGATCATGTTCAAGCGGTGATAATTGTTTCACGAACCGCTTCGTCGTTTTCTCTTTCGGATTGATGAACACTTCCAGTACATCACCGACTTCAACGATCTCACCTTGTTCCATCACCGCAACTCTGTGACAAATCTTTTGGATGACATGCATCTCATGCGTGATTAAGATAATTGTTAAGTTCAGTTTTTTGTTGATGGAAACGAGCAATTCCAAAATATCATCAGTCGTTTCCGGGTCTAGTGCGGATGTCGCTTCATCACACAGCAATACTTCCGGATCATTCGCAAGTGCACGGGCAATCCCAACACGTTGTTTTTGTCCACCACTCAATTGGGATGGGTAGCTGTTCTCCCGACCTTTCAACCCGACCAATTCAATTAGCTCATTCACTTTTTCCTGTTGATCTTTTTTCTTGATTCCTGCTATTTCAAGCGGGAATGCAATATTTTCATAAACGGTTCTGGACCAAAGTAAGTTAAAATGTTGAAAAATCATGCCAATCTTTTGGCGTTTTTCTCGAAGTTCATTTTTCCCAAGTTTCGTGAAATGATGACGATCCACATAGACATCGCCACTCGTTGGCTCCTCCAGTCGATTGATCAATCGGACAAATGTACTTTTTCCTGCACCGGAATACCCGATGACCCCGAAAATTTCTCCCTTTTTAATCTCTAACGAAACGTCATTGACGGCATGAACGATTTGATCTTTCATTCGATATTGTTTGGATAAATGTTTGATTGAAATCACCGAACATCCCTCTTCCTTCATAAAAAATAAAAAACCTTCCTGCATAAGAGAACAGAAAGGTTTCGTCTTTCGTTCTCTCATCTTTCAAAGCATCCCCTGCTTTGCTGGAATTAGCACCTGTTGGATGATTTAAAATCCATCCAGTGGTTGCCGGGCTTCATCGGGCCAGTCCCTCCGCCTCTCTTGATAAGAGTCCATCTATGTAACTGTTATTTAATACGTTAAAGCACTGTATCATTATCGCATAAAAAAATCTCTCCTGCAAGAACAAGAAAGAATCCGTTAGATCTCTCTTATCTTGCCATGCCATGTTCAGCATGTGCCGGAATTAGCACCTTTCGAATCGGAATTCGATGGTTGCCGGGTTTCATAGGGCCTGATCCCTCCACCACTCTGGATAAGAATTTTGCTATTCAATTTATGATAATGTTAATATTAGCATGAAGAATCGAAGCCGTCAAATATATTTTTTCGAAAAGGGTGAGGGATCATGAAAGCACCACAGTTTGAATTGTCCTATCTCAATGAAGACAAAACATTTTCTTTAGATGAAGTACTCGGCAAAAAGGTGATCGTACTGACTTTTTGGGTATCCTGGTGTCCAGATTGTGCACGCGACCTTCCTAAAAAAGAACAATTTTATAAAACATCCCAGAGCGATGAATTAGAAATGATCACCATTAATGTGACGGGTCGAGAGCGGTCCGAAGAGGAAGCATTGAAATACCAAGACCAATTTTTGACACAACCCGTTTTGAAGGATAACGACCGAGAAGTGTACGATTTGTATGAAGCTACCTCGGTTCCGACGACGATCATTATTGATAAAAATGGTGAGATTGTCGGCAAGTTTGGTGACCAAGCAGAGTTTGTTGAGATTTTGCAGGTAATCAGTCAAGCAATGGCATAAATGTTTACGGATGAACACCCCACGTTGGTTGGGGTGTTTTTTATTGAATTTAATCATATTTTTATTGATATTCAATAAATTTTATGTATATAATCGTTTTAATAAGATTATAGGAGTGAAAAGAATGAACGCTTTGTTTTCTCTTTCTATTAAGGTGTTGGTTTCATTTGTTGGGCTATTTGTATTACTGGTAGCCATCTTTATCCTCCCTTTATTCGCCCAGGAAGCAGCTTTCCAAAACCCGGAATACGCCTATTTAAAATATCCGATATTGATTGGGATCTATGTCACACTCATTCCGTTTATGTATGCGATTTATCAAACTGTCCAATTGATCGATCGGAAAGAAAAGCATCCTGAACTAACCGAACGAACCTTACAAGGCTTTCGTAAAATCACATCTAGCGCTACGATCATTGGTCTACTTTATCTAATTGGCATGATTTTTCTGTTCATACAAAACGCACTTCACCCAGGCATTGCACTCGCAGGATTCTTCATCATCGCAGTATGCGCGGGCATATCTGCCTTTTTGACCATCCTACGAAAATTGCTTGAGAGGAATATACATCTGAAGCATGAGAATGAGCTGACGATTTGACGTGAATTAAGTGTTGCCTAGCTTCGTTCAGTGGTTGATTGCACGGCTAGAAGTGTGGAATTGCACGGCTGCGCGAGGTTATTGC
>CALGNY010000119.1 GCA_937958375.1 uncultured Bacillaceae bacterium | reverse complement strand
GGAATTATTCCGTACAAGTTCGGCGTGATTCCATACTAATTCGAGATTATTCCGTACTAATTTTGAAAGATTCCGCACTAATTCAGAACAATCCCGTACAAGTCCAACTTCCCTTCCCAATCAAAAAGCCGACCTCCAAAAAGAGATCAGCTCGGTTCCGTTTTATTTTGTGCCGAATAGTCTGTCGCCTGCATCCCCTAAGCCTGGGATGATATAGCCTTTTTCGTTCAATCTTTCATCCAGACCAGCGATATAAATATCGATTTCCGGGTGTGCTTTTTGGACTGCTTCGACGCCTTCAGGTGCAGCGATCAAGCAGACTAGACGGATGTGTGTTGCGCCTCGTTTTTTCAATGACTCAATGGCTTCAATGGCTGAGCCGCCTGTTGCAAGCATTGGATCCGTGACGATCAATTCACGTTCGTGAATATCAGATGGTAACTTTACGTAATATTCAACTGGTTTTAAGGTTTCGGGATCGCGATAAAGACCGATATGGCCAATTTTTGCTGCTGGGATCAAGTCGACGATGCCGTCAACCATGCCTAATCCAGCACGTAGGATTGGAATGATTCCTAATTTTTTTCCGGAGAGGACTTTCGCTTTCGCTGTAGCGACTGGAGTTTCGACTTCTACATCTTCTAAAGGGAGTTCGCGGGTAATTTCAAACATCATCAATGCCGATACTTCATCGACGAGTTCACGGAATGCTTTGGTTCCGGTGTTTTTGTCACGTATGAATGTCAGTTTATGTTGAATAAGCGGGTGGTCAAAAACGTAAAGTTTTCCCATTGTGAACAGCTCCTTTTTCAATATCTCTTGAATTGTAGCGAAATATCGCCCATCTTTCAACAATGTTTTGCAAGTTTCGCTAAAAGTTCTTAAAAAAAGCTTGAACTTTTTAAAAGTCCAAGCTTATTTGGGATCTTCTCCGATTATTTTTACTTCGCGTTCCAGCTCGACACCGAATTTTTCTTTCACCGTCCGTTGAACCATGTGAATGACATCGATGTATTCGGTTGCTGTCGCATTGTTTTTGTTGATGATGAATCCGGCGTGTTTTTTGGAAACTTCTGCACCGCCGACTCCTTTTCCTTGAAGGTCGCTGTCTTGAATCAGTTTCCCTGCGAAATATCCTGGTGGGCGTTTGAATACACTGCCACAGGATGGATATTCAAGTGGCTGTTTCGACTCGCGTTTGAAGGTCAGATCATCCATCACCGCTTTGATTTCTTTGGCATCGCCTTCTTTTAGGTCGAAGCGGGCTTCCATGACGATGTAACCTTTATCGGGAATGTTGCTTGTGCGATAGGATAAATCGAGCTCATCCGCCGAGAGCGTCAACAGATTTCCATCGCGGTCGACCACCACGGCTTCGGTCAAAACATCTTTGACTTCACCGCCGTACGCACCTGCATTCATGAATAGCGCACCGCCGACCGTTCCAGGGATTCCACATGCAAACTCCAATCCCGTCAACGAATGCTTCAACGCTTCTTGGGATGCATCGATGATCCGCGCACCGCTTTGGGCGACCAAGCGCGTCCCATCAACGGTGATCTCATCGAGTTCTTTCAAGCTCAGTACGATTCCTCGAATGCCGCCATCTTTGATAATCATATTCGATCCGTTTCCGATTAACGTAAACGGAACCTCATGCTGATTCGCAAAACGGACGACTTTCTCAACCTCTTCGTACCGGGTCGCCGTAACGAAAACATCCGCATTTCCACCCATTTGCGTGTACGTATGGGCTTTTAGCGGCTCATTGATTTTTATATTTTTTTCTGAAACGATTTCAGATAAATCTCGGATAAACGCCTCATTGATTGTAACCACTGAAATTCTCTCCTGCCTCTACGATGTGTTTCTATTGTAGCTTATTCACCTATTATATACATGTTAAACCATTTTCATTTTATCATGAAACGGTGGATTGCGGTATGGTGTAATTAAATTGAAAGAATTGATTGTGGGGGTTGGGGATTGGGCGGGTTTGGCTGGGCATTGCACGGCTTTGGGGATTTATTGAGCGGGTTTAGCGATTTATTGCACGGCTTCGGCGAGAAATTGCACGGCTTCTAGAGTTTATTGCGCGGGTTCGGCGGGAAATTGCACGGGTTTAGCGATTTATTGAGCGGGTTCGGCGTAATATTGCACGGGTAGTTGCACGGTGCGAAGGCGGAGTTGCACGGTTCAGCGCTCAAATTGCACGATGCGGGCGTGAAATTGCACGGTTCGGCACCCATGTTGCACGGTCCAACCGCGAAGTTGCACGGTGCGAACACGAAGTTGCACGGTCAAGCGCTCAAATTGCACGGTCTGCCCACCGTAAACTTCAATGAAAAAAGCAGCGGGGATCCGCTGCTTTCCATCTTATTCATACATTGGGAAGCGGTCGGTGAGTGCTTTCACACGGCGTTTCGCTTCGTCTAATTTTTCTTCGTTGCCGAGGTTATCGAGTGTGAGTTTCATGATGGCTGCGATTTCGTCCATTTCTTCGATGCCGAAGCCTCGTGTCGTGACGGCTGCTGTTCCGATTCGGACGCCGCTTGTGACGAATGGGCTTTCTGGGTCAAATGGAATGGTGTTTTTGTTTGTCGTGATCCCGACATCATCGAGTGCTTTTTCGGCTACTTTACCGGTCAGGCCAAGTGGGCGGACGTCAAGCAGCAAGAGATGGTTGTCGGTTCCTCCTGAAACGAGGCGGATGCCTTGGTCGACCAACGCTTGTCCGAGTCGTTTGGAGTTGTCGATGATTTTTGCTGCGTATTCTTTAAAGTCTGGCTGCAATGCTTCTTTGAACGCAACACCTTTTGCGGCGATGACGTGCATCAACGGGCCGCCTTGCATGCCTGGGAACACATTGCTGTCTACTTTTTTCGCGTATTCTTCTTTACATAAAATCATTCCGCCACGTGGTCCGCGCAGTGTTTTGTGTGTCGTCGTCGTGACAAAATCTGCGTGTGGGACTGGGCTCGGGTGCAGTCCTGCTGCAACGAGTCCTGCAATATGAGCCATGTCGACAAGCAGATAAGCGCCGACTTCATCAGCGATCTCGCGGAATTTTTCAAAATCGATGACGCGTGGGTAAGCTGAAGCGCCCGCGATAATCATTTTTGGCTGGATTTCTTTTGCTTTTTCACGGAGCGCGTCATAGTCGATCAATTCGTTCTCTTCATCGACGCCATAGTCAACGATATTATAGAGTTTCCCACTGAAATTCACAGGGCTTCCGTGGGTCAAGTGCCCGCCGTGGTTTAGGTTCATGCCAAGGATGGTGTCGCCTGGCTTCAACACGGAAAAATAAACGGCCATGTTTGCTTGTGCACCCGAGTGCGGCTGAACGTTCGCGTGTTCGGCTCTGAATAATTCTTTCGCGCGATCGCGGGCCAAGTTTTCAGCGATATCCACATATTCACAGCCACCATAATACCGGCGACCTGGGTAGCCTTCTGCATATTTATTCGTCAAAACAGATCCTGCTGCTTCCATCACGGCTTCGGAGACAAAGTTTTCCGATGCGATCAATTCAATTTTATCGTGTTGACGGTTTTTCTCCTTGTTGATGGCTTCGAGCATTTCTAGATCTACTTGGTTCAATTGATTGTTTAAATGACTCATGTAAAACCCTCCTTATATGATAGAGCCGAATGAAAAATCTCGGCCGATTTCCTTTATTTCCGGTAAATTGCGCGTTCGCCGCCAATTAATTTTGGTCGGGTGAAAGCGTAGGTCACGTGCGCGTCACCGAGTTGATTCTGGTTTAATCGAAGCGGGACGACGACAGGTTTTAGGTGCATCCCGATGAATGTATCCCCGATATCCATGCCTGCATCAGCTTGGACATTTTCAACCAAGACTGGATCTTTCATTTGATGGTAGGCGTAGGTTGCCATCGATCCACCAGCACTTGGCTGTGGAACGGCGTTTACTTCAGGGATGCCGAGTCGTTCCTCGACTTCCCGTTCGAGAACGATGGCCCGGTTCAAATGCTCACAACATTGGAACAATAGCTCGACGTCTGTTTCCTGTTGGAATTCGCTTAACGCTTCATAGATTGCCTCAGCAATTTCCTCACTGCCAGCGGTCCCAATTTGTTGCCCGGCAATTTCACTCGTTGAACAACCGAGCAAAAACAATCCGCCTGGTCGTAACACCTCTTGTTTTTTCCATCCATCCATTATTTCTCGAAGTTCTTTTTTGATCGATTCCATTTGCATGGTGATTCCTCCTGATTCGGAAGTCATCTATCTCTATTGTAACAAATTTTCAGTTATTTTTGGTGGGATAAAATATTCCTTTTCGCTATGCTAAAATGAATGTAACTTAGAACTGGGCGGGGATTTCTACATGGCTATCATTATTCTGATCAGCATCATTTTCATTCTATCATTTGTATTGATTTTTCGGATGGTATATAAAGGCGAGCGACAGGAGAAGCAAGAGGATAAAGGAAGCATGTGGCTTGTCCTTTTCGTGACGACCTTGCTCGCATTGTTGGTTGTTGGTGCGTTAGGGTTCATGTTGCTCGTTTTATTCGGTTCCTTGAATGTAGCGAATTCATTGTTCGCCTTGGAATTTGAGTTCAAACAGCTAGTTTTGCTGACTGCTTTCTTTTTCATCTACTTATTTACGGCCGATAGTATTTTTCAAAACGTGATTGAATTTTTGTTGCGTCCGATTTTATTTCAGCGGACCACGAATCTTCTTATCCGTATCCTTGCTTTCGGACTGATCGGTACGTGGACGGGTTTGAATTCAACCGAAGCGATTCTTTTGGCGACCGGAACAGCGGTCATTTTATTGCTGATTGAAGTCGCCTATTCGGCTAGGCAAAAACAACTGACCAATTAAAAACTGGCCACCCGATTCAGTGGCCAGCCAGGATGTTATTTTTCTTCAAATTGTTTGATTTTGTTGACGCGATTTTCGTGGCGTCCGCCGTCAAAGCCAGTGTCCAAGAACGTTTTGACGATTTCCTTCGCCAAGCCTGGACCAATGACGCGCTCACCCATCGCGAGCATATTGGCATCATTGTGCTGACGTGTCGCCTTCGCGCTGAACACATCGTGAACAAGCGCACAACGAATTCCTTTGACTTTGTTCGCTGAAATGCTCATGCCGATTCCGGTTCCACAAATGATGATTCCGTAGTCGAACTCGCCGTTCGCAACCCGTTCTGCAGCCGGGATTCCGTAATCTGGGTAGTCGACTGAACCTTCGCAATTGCAACCGATATCTTCAAATTCAATCTCTAATTCGCTCAGTAAACCGGACACTTCCTGGCGCAAATTTTGTCCGCCGTGGTCTGATGCTAAGATGACTTTCATGGGGAGTCCTCCTTAATCGATTCGATCGATATATTTTTCGATTTCATTCAATGTTTCGGTATATGTCTCTTTGGATAAACCGATTGGATCGGATATATTGATGTTTTTATTTTCTTCCGTCGGCGATTGGACATACTCGATGAGCGTGAAGATTTTATCGCGGTCACCCGGATAGTCGCTCATGATCATCGTTTTATGATCTTCCGTCATCGTCAAAACGAGATCAGCCCAATTGATCAGATCCTTCGTAAGTGGCTGGGATCGGTGGTCAAATTCAATCCCTTTTTCCTTTAAAGCCTCGACAGCATTCGGATTCGCCTCTTGTCCAGCTCCAGCAAACACCCCCGCTGACTGCACTTCAAGATCTGGCCGTTTATGCCTTAACATCGCCTCAGCCATAGGGCTTCGGCATGTATTTCCTGTACATACAAAAAGTACCCGCTTCAATCAAGTTCCCTCCTGTTATTACCTACCCAAAATATATCATATTCGTGCGGGTTTCGGTAGGTATTTGCAAGATCGATCGCCGAGTTTTTTAAAATGGGGGAACAGCTACATCACCATCTGAATCCCAAGTACCATTAAAATGATTCCGCCGATTGCTTCGGAGTATCTTCCGAATAAGTTGATTCCATTTCGTGAAAGAATGATTCCGAAAGTTGCCAATAACGTGCTCGTCAACCCGATTAAAAGGATTGCGATAAACTGCGTAACGCCGCCCATCCCCATACTTAGCCCGACGGAAAAACTATCGAGACTGACTGTAAATGCAAGGAGTGTCAGGCCGGAATAGTGAATGTGCTTTGAGATTTCTTTATCCAAAATCGTGGCGATGATCATTTGCACACCAATCATGATCAGCAACCAGCCAGAAATGATATTGGCAATGACACCGAGCCGGTCGGAAATAAATTCACCGAGGGTCACGCCGAACGTTGGCATCAATACGTGGAACGAACCAACCAATAGGATAAAAAAGAGTACTTTTCTCAAACGAATCCGCATCAAGCCAATCGAAAGACTTACCGAAAAAGCATCCATTCCCACCGCAATTGCGATCAAAACAATTGGAGTAAACGTATCAAAAACAGTCATCATTATTTTCATCCCCTATCAATCGGACATGCTATTTCAATGTATGCAAGGATGGGTGGATTTAGAAGGAAATGGTTGGGGTTGGAGGGTGGATTGTGGGCGGGTTTTTTGGAAGGGTCAGAGAATTATTTGGGCTTACATGTGCGGATATGCGACCTTCAGTGGGATTTATAGATTTATATGACCTTGGGTGAAAAATATGAGCCTACTGCCTTGGATATGCGACCTTA
>CALGNY010000118.1 GCA_937958375.1 uncultured Bacillaceae bacterium | reverse complement strand
TCTGCTCTTTACCACCCAGTTTGGACAAGCTCTATAGAAGAAGCAATCGATTTTGCGCTTGCCGCCGTGTTATTCAGTATGTTGATTTATTGGAAGCTACCCCCATGGGTTGTCGTATTAACCGGAGCAGTTGGAGGATGGTTATTGCTCTGATTCTAGTCTTCAACCATCTTTAAATGCTGTTGACGGTCTGCTTGATACCTTTCAATCAGGTTCCGAGCTTCTAAATCTAATTTGACGGCAGTCACATACCACGTGATTGCCCCGTCAAATTTTCCTTCCAACCGTTTATGAATCTCCTTCGTCAATTGCTTATACAAAATCCCACTTGATTGACGAATCGCATCGAGATTTTCTGCTTTTACTGTTTCATATTTATCCAGACGAATTTTTGCCCCTTTTTTGCCTTCCGGGTGTTGCAGTTGGATCATTTCCACCTTTCAACCTTCCTTTCTTCATTGGATTTGTGTCTACCTATACATCAGTATTACTGAATACATATCTGAAAAATAGATCCGTTATGGCATAATAAAGTATATACTATGGGATGGAGGCTGAACGATGGACATACGTATTTGCCAGGCTGATGTGAAAGACTTAGATCAGATTGTAGCGTTGTTAGCTGATGATTTTTTGGGCAGTCAACGTGAACGGTATGAACAACCGCTTCCTCAGTCTTATCATAACGCGTTTCAAGCGATTCAAGAGGACCCGAACAATGAATTGATCGTCGCCAAAATGACAAACAACGTTGTTGGTGTTTTGCAAATTACCTATACACCTTATATCACACATCAAGGAGGATGGCGAGCTACCATTGAAGGTGTGCGAACCTCTGCATCAACCCGTGGAAAAGGATTAGGGACGAAACTCATTGAATTTGCGATTGAACGTGCAAAAGAAAAAGGTTGCCACCTCGCTCAACTGACCACGGACAAACAAAGAGATGATGCGTTGAAATTTTATCAAAAACTTGGATTCCAAGCTACCCATGAAGGGATGAAGTTAAAATTGACTTCCTCCTGAATGAACCGCGGAAGAAAAAGACTCCTAGTGGAAGGGGATGATCCCTGACTAGGAGTCTTTTCATTTATGCTGATAGTTTACTCTTTTTTTTTGCGTTCTTACCGGTTATTTTATCCACCATCAGAGCAATCGCACCGTCTCCAGTAACGTTTGCTGCTGTACCGAAGCTATCTTGTGCCATGTATAAGGCAATCATTAGCCCTAAGGCTGTTTCATTAAACCCTAACATGCTTCCGAGTAAACCAAGCGCCGCCATAACGGCTCCACCAGGTACACCAGGTGCTGCGATCATGATGATTCCAAGCATCATAATGAACGGAAGCATCGTTCCAAATGAAGGGAGTGACATATCATTCGCCAGTACCATGACAGCTACCGAACACATGACGATCGTAATCGTACTTCCAGACAAATGAATGGTTGCACTCAATGGTACAGCCGAATCCGCTACCCCATCTCCAACTTGATTTCGTTTCGTCTGACGAACCGTTACCGGAATGGTCGCTGCACTAGACATGGTTCCAAGCCCAGTGAAATAGGCAGGCAACATGGTCTTCAATGCCGAAAGTGGGTTTTTACCCGTGAACGAACCAGCAACCGTATATAGAACAAGTAACCAAACCCAATGAATGACAATTGCAGTCAACAAGACAATTCCGAATGTCTGTAATGTACGGAAAACCGCGCCATCAGCAGCCAATTCAGCGAAGATACTCGCAATATAGAAAGGTAAAAACGGAATAATAATTTTCCAAATCATACGTTCAATAATTTCTTTACCTTCATCAAAAAATGCATGGATGGTAGGACTCTCGATACGAGTGATCCCGATCCCAAAAACAAATGCCAAGACCAAAGCAGTCATTACACCTGTCACTGGATCGATTGTCAACTCGAAGAATGGATCGAAGCCTGCTTGTTCCTCTGCATTTCCTCCACCGTCGCCAACAAGCATTGGAATAACAATAAGAGCTACGATAAATGCTAACGTTCCTGCCAGCACCGTAGAGGTATAAGCAATCGCCGAGGTGATTCCTAGCATCTTTCCGGAATGTTTTCCGAAACTCGCAATCCCACTAATAATGAAGAAGATAATAATGAGTGGAATCGTAAAGTTTAAAAACTGTCCAAAGATTTCTTTGAACGTGACAATCACCCGCACCAAAAACTCGGGTGCAACTAATCCGATGATAATCCCCAGAACAATACCAAGGACTAATTTACCAATCAGTTTCATATGTTCACTCCCTTTTTTCAGAATAGTATAGCACTTGTGTCTTGGTTACTCAAGAAGATTTAGAATAAACAGTCTGTTAGTCTCATAAAAAAACGCTCGGACAATTTTCCCGAGCGCTTCATCCTTATTCAGCAGGTTCGAGGTCTTCGATGGATTCAATATCCATATAAGTTGGTACCGCCAGACCGATTTTCGCACCTGTTAAGTTTTCACCTAAGTCTTCGAATTCACCTTCATATTCCGCATAGAAATCACCATGCGTCTGTGGCATCCATGGAGCAACAGAAGCATCTGCGTCACCTGATGCGATTGCCTGGAATACGATTTGCGGATCGACTGGGGTAATCGTTACGTCATAACCTTTTTCCTCTAGTGCCAATCGCAAAACTTCACCAGAAGCCCGTTCAGAATCCCATGGGGTTGCGACAATTTCAATTTGATCACCATCAACAGAATCTACACCTTCAATCCAGCTATTGAACGTATCCTGGTTTTCATCCACCCATTCCTGAGCGGCTACTTCCATTTCTTTTTCTTGTGCTTCAAGCATGATGGACTCCATATCTTCTAGTGTCCAATTGAAGTTATCTAGAATCTGATACGCTTCGGGCATGTCATCTTCCAATCCGTTTCGAACGATTGTCGAAATGTACTCTTCCCCACCGTAAACACCTTTTGGATCATCAATGTATTTGATGTCGTACTGTGCAAACATGAAATGTGGGTTCCATCCAGCAACGATAATCTCTTCTTCATTTTCGATGGCATCGCCAAGCTCCGTCAACATAGCTGCGGTTGATGACTCTTCCTGTGTCCAACCTGCCAAGCTGTCATACTCTTCGATTGCATTGTTTGTAGCTTGGGTAATTCCTGCACCAGGTTCGATCCCGATGATTGTGTAATCGACCTCTTCACTATAGTTGACATCTCCGTTCGATTCACCTTCACCATTACCACTGTCTCCGTCACTCGTATCATCTCCTCCACCACAAGCGGCCAATACAAGAGATAATGCGGCGACGATACTTAATTTCTTTAGTTTAAACATATTGAATCACGCACTCCTTTTATTATCACGGTTTTCTACATGCTTCGTTTATTGCCCCCGTACCGAAAGAAACATACCTTTTTCATGTTACAGTTATATCGATCAATCAACAAACGGCATTTAATGGCGTGATTCACGGAATATGCGGCTTTTCTGAGGTGAGACGCTTTCATATTAAGATTGTATTGAAATACTTAAAAATAATCTCGATTACTATTAAATACTCTATTTCAAGGTAGGTATCCACCTATGTTGTATTGAAAACGCTTTATTATAGCACGCTTTAAAAGGTGTAAAGGAACTTGAGGGGGATGGATTCAGCGTTTAACCTGTGGAGAAATATCGATGTAGAGCCATTTAAAAACACCTCACCATTTTATCAGGGAGATGTTTTTGTTAAAATACTCGATAGCTTTTCAAAGATGGTCTTAGCCATATTGCTGTGGCCTGTCTCATCCAAATGCATGTAATCAATCTTGTTCATCGATACGGCTTTACTGGCATCCAAAAAATGAATAGATGAATCGGATAGGAATTCTTCGATGTACTTAGGAAGTTCCTTCGATTTGGTATCACAATCTTTACCCATGGATCGCCGGATGTCCGTATCGTTGTAAGCTTCATCGATCGCTGGTGGAGCCACAACCAATATGGTGGGTGGGTTACCTTCGTGTCCAGTCTCCGTATTTTTGGCTTTTTCAGCAAGCCGCACAATCCCTTGGGCGATATTGTGTGCAGTCAGTCCAAACCGTTCCTTCGTATCATTGGTTCCAAGCATGATGATTACTAATTCAAGCGGCGCATGACTTTTCAAGCAAGGAACGATGTAATCAAGGCCTTTCATTCCTTCAAGAAGAGGGTCATCACACACGGCTGTTCTTCCTGGAAGACCTTCTTCAATGATTTGGTATTCGGTACCTAGCTTTTCTTGCAGAAGGCATGGCCATCTGATTTCTTCGGGGAATCTTTCCATCGTTTCGGCGTTTAGCCCCCATGTATTTGAATCACCGAAGCATACGATTCGTTTTTTCATAAAAAACGTACCTCCTGAATTTTTCTGCTTTGTATGTGGGTTGGATCATAAGATTTATGTTACCTCCGCGTGGGTATATGGACCCTGTGGTGCAGGATATGCGACCCTACACGGAGGATATGTGCCTGGATCTAGAATATATGGACCCACTTCGGGAAAATATGCACCCGTGACGAAAACTTATGCGACCTGCACTGGAATATATGAGCCGGGCATGATGGATATGCGACCCTACACGGAAGATATGTGCCCGATCCGAAATTTATGGACCCACTGCGG
>CALGNY010000117.1 GCA_937958375.1 uncultured Bacillaceae bacterium | reverse complement strand
TGGGCACATAAATTGCCAACAAGGTCACATAAGTTTTTCAACATAGATCACAATATTTCCATGAATACTCATATAAGCATTCGGAACCTGTCAATCCACAACATAATCCCGATTGAACTAACGTCTTCATCATAGCATGGTTGGTGTAAAAAATCGGTAGATAAACTTTGACAATCCGGTGAGTACCAGGTGAACAAAGCATGTCGCATTTACAGGGCATAAAGTTTGCATGAATCTTCAGTCATTGATACCCTTAAAGGTGGAAGGAAATTCACGCGGATTTCCAACGATTAAAAAAGTTGAAGGAGGAATTTCATCATGGCTTTTGAATTACCAGAACTACCATACGCTTATGACGCACTAGAACCACACATCGATAAGGAAACAATGAACATTCACCACACGAAGCACCATAACACCTATGTGTCGAAATTAAATGCTGCTTTAGAGGGGCATTCTGACCTTCAAGACAAGTCTCTAGACGAATTATTGAAAGATCTTAATTCACTTCCAAGTGACATTCAAACCGCAGTAAGAAACAATGGTGGCGGTCACGCAAACCATTCACTATTCTGGGAAGTGCTTTCTCCGAATGGTGGAGGAGAGCCGACAGGCGAATTGGCAGATAAAATCAATTCAAAATTCGGTAGCTTCTCAGCCTTCCAAGATGAGTTCGCAAACGCGGCTGCAGGACGATTTGGATCCGGTTGGGCATGGCTAGTCGTGAACAACGGCGAATTAGAAATCACATCTACACCAAACCAAGATACGCCAGTAATGGAAGGTAAAACACCAATCCTAGGCTTGGATGTTTGGGAGCACGCTTATTACTTGAAATACCAAAACCGTCGTCCAGACTACATCAGTGCATTCTGGAACGTTGTGAATTGGGAAGAAGTAAACAAGCGTTATGAAGCTGCAAAATAAATTAGAATGTAATTTGAACCAGTCGTGAATCATCACGGCTGGTTTTTCATTTTAACCGAATGCATAAGTGATTCCCTCTTGTGAAAGCTAAATATGAAAAGAGGGAATCACATGAAATTAACCAATCGAGATGATATTACAGAGCATGAGAAAAAGAATTTAATTTATTTATTGACCATTTCTTCTTTATATACATTGGGTTTGATGATGTCCAATATTTTTGTGAATATTTTCTTATGGAGACAATCGAACGATATTGAATTATTGGCTCTCTATAATTTGTCCATTTACGTGACGCAAGTATTGATTTTTATCGTTGCCGGTAAATGGGTAAAGCGATTTGACAGGGTCATCATTTTACGACTCGGCATTGTGTTAATATCCATTTTTTTCGTAGGACTACTGACACTTGGAAGTGATGCACTGTATTACTATTGGTTATTAGGAGCCGTTCTTGGTGCAGGTTATGGATTCTACTTGCTTGCATTCAACGTACTCACGTTTGAAGTGACTGAGCCCCACACACGGGATTACTTCAACAGTACGATGGGGACGTTGCAATCGATCGGCGGTATGATTGGCCCTTTATTTGCGGGATATATCATCACTATTTTTTCTGGCTATAAAGGATATTTAACGATTTTCTTTTTGTCTTTCATCTTATTTGTTTTGGCGATCATCACAAGTATCTTTCTTGAAAGAAGAAGGACAAGCGGACAGTATTATATCCAAAGTGCGATACGGGAGCGGAAGGAAAATCCAAATTGGAAGGCTTTATTGAATGCGCACTTTCTGCAAGGGATTCGAGAAGGTGTTTTTTTATTCGCGGTTGCATTGTGGGTATTCATGATCACCGATAGGGAAATGGTGATCGGGATTTATAATTTCATTTATGCGACAGCATCGCTTTGTGTCTATCAATTGATCAACCAATTCATCAAACCATCCAAGCGGAAAAATTATGTGCTGTTTGGAACCGTTGCGCTTTACGGAGCCGTCATTTGGGTCATCTTTGCAAATACAAGCTTTGATTTGTATATATATGGACTGCTGATCGGGCTTGCGTTTCCGTTATTTTTTGCGCCATTTATGTCCATTTCGTATGATGTGATCGGAAAAGCAAGAAATGCTAAGGACTATCGAGTTGAATATGTTGTGTTTAAAGAAATTATCTTAAATAGTGGTCGGGTCATTTCGCTCATATTGTTCTGGTTGGGACTTCAGTTTTTTGATGATATCGAATGGTTACAGTATTCATTGCTGATTTTTGGGCTAGGATACGTTTTAGCCATGACTCAAGTTCGTAAAATTGACTCGAAATAACCACTGAAAATAGGGAGAAATGATGATATAATAAGCTTGTTAGCCAGACAAATCATTTGGGGAGAGGTCAAACTATGGGGAAAAGAAAGAAGCAAAAATCACATTTGCCTCTTCGATTAAATATATTATTTTTCATCATTTTTCTTTTGTTTTCCGGATTAATTCTACAGCTTGGTGTCGTCCAAATCTTATTCGGAATGGAAGCGCAGGAAGAATTGGATCGAACGGAGCGCGTGACTTCCGCGACGCCCGTACCACGCGGTAAGATTTATGATCGGAACGGAGAACTTGTTGTCGATAATGAGGCAGAATTCGCTATTACTTACACACCGAAAAAACACGTCCAGCCGGAAGATAATCTAGAAATCGCAGAAAAACTTGTCGAATATATCGATATGGATACGGATTCGGTGACGGAGAGAAACAAAAAGGATTATTGGATCATCAAAAATAAAGAAAAAGCCTATGACCGACTGACGGACGAAGAAAAGGAATTGAATGATACGGAACAATATTACGTCATGTTGGAAAATATAACAGAAGATGAATTGAACAGCTTTGAAGACGAAGAGCTTGAGGCGATGGCGATCAAGCGGGAATTGGATCAAGCTTACGAGCTGACGCCACATTTTATTCAATATGAAAATATGACAAAAGAAGAATATGCCATTATAGCAGAGAATCTTCATGAGTTACCTGGAATCAATGTGACGACGAATTGGGAACGCGAATTTTTGCATGGAAGTACATTCGCCAACTATATTGGAAGGATTACGACGCAAAAACAAGGGATTCCACAAACGGATGAACAGTTTTTCTTGGCGAGAAACTATAGCCGAAACGACCGAGTTGGAAGAAGTGGCCTTGAGAAAGAATATGAAGCGTACTTAAAAGGAAATAAAGAAGTTCGTGAACATATCACCGATTCAAGTGGAACCGTCGTTGATTCAAAAGTCATACGCGAAGGACAACGAGGTAAGGATTTAATCTTATCGGTCGACATGGAGCTTCAGAAGCGGCTCGATCAAATTGTACAAGAAGAAGTGAAAGAAGCTGTCGATGAACATCCACGGGAAAACAGATGGTTCAGACATGCCGTGGCCGTTTTGATGAACCCGAAGACTGGGGAAGTACTATCGATTTCTGGACAAGAATATGACCCTTCAGAAGATGGTGAAGACCAGTTTTCAGATGTCTCTCATCGGGCGTTATATGACACGTACTTACCAGGTTCAACGATTAAGGGTGCAACCGTATTGGCAGGACTAGATTCCGGTGTCATTAGGCCTGGTGAAGTGATTGTTGATCGACCAATTAAAATTAAGAATTCACCAAGAAAAGGTTCCTGGATGCCACTGGGGCCGGTGAATGATATTGAAGCGATCAAGCGATCCTCCAACGTGTATATGTTCTTCATTGCGATGCGGATGGGTGGAGAAAATAATTACCAAGAAGGGAAAGGCATCACTTATAATGGGGAAGCTTATACGGAAATGAGAAATTATTTCCAGCAATTCGGATTGGGCGCAAAGACAGGCATCGATTTTCCATACGAGGAAAACATGCCTGCTAACCCTCCTGAAGGGCCAGGCGATGCAGGTGAATTTCAGGATATGGCAATCGGTCAGTACGAAAACTATACAGCCATGCAATTAGTCCAGTACATTTCGACCATTGCCAATGATGGATACCGAATGAAACCTACACTAGTCAAACAAATTCACGATTCTAGCAATCGTGATCAATTGGGGCCGGTGTATAAAGTGAATGAACCGACAGTACTGAATAAAATCGAAATGGATGATTCATACTTGGAACGCGTCCAGCGAGGAATGCGACAAGTATTTCAAGAAAGTGGCGGAACAGGTTACAATTATTTCAACGATGCGGATTACGACCCAGCAGGTAAAACAGGAACGGCAGAAGCCTATTATTGGGATAATGAAAACCAAGTCCTTCACACCGATGTCATGAACTATAATCTAGTAGGCTATGCACCGTATGATGACCCGGAAGTTGCTTTCGCAGTCATTGCCCCTTATATGGGAACGAGTGACCATCCGGTCCATCATAATATCGGTAGAAGAGCATTGGATACGTATTTTGACCTGAAAGAAAGCCGGTTAAATGGAGAAGAAGAATCGTCAGATAGTGAAGAAGAAAACGATGAAGAAAATGACGATGAAGAATAATCAAGAAGCTCGATTAGCCAATGATGGCTAACCGAGCTTCTTTTTGGATTCTGTTTTAATTGAAGGTATATCGTTTACGTTCTTGCTGGCAATTGATGATTCGCTCTTCCGTAATGACAAAATCAACAGGTAAATCGTATTCATCATATGGAACATAATCGATCAGTTGATCTTCCATAGCTAAGGAGACGGTGCGGTTCGGATAATCCGCCAAATAACGATCGTAATATCCGCCGCCATACCCAATCCTGTAACCACGCGGATCGAATAACAGGCCTGGGACCACGATAATATCAATAGATTCTTTGGGTACCAATTTATCCGGTTGGTCCTTTGGTTCATAAAGATCTAAGTAGACATTTTCAAGTTCTTTACGATTCGTGTATACATAAAAGTCCATCTGGTGATTTTGTTTAGGAAAACATTTTGGGATGACGACTCTTTTCCCTGATCTCCAAGCAGCTTCAATGATCGGTTCAACATTCAACTCAATCTTACGAGGTATGGTCAACGCGACCGTATCCGCATTTTGCCACCAATTCGACTCGAGCAAATGGATTTGGATGCTTTTTAAACAATCATCTTTGTATGTGTGGGGAATATGATGAAGTAATCGCTTGCTGAGCGTTCTGTATACATGTTTGGACAATCGATTCACCAACCCTCTCGAGATCCTTCTTAGCTATAGCATATCACGATTGTGTGATTTTCAATAAAAAAATCAAATAAAAAAACAGCAGGCTTTGACCTACTGTTTTACTTCGTTTCACGATGAAGTGTGTGTCTTTTCAGACGTGGGCTGTATTTCTTCAATTCAATACGCTCAGGGTTCGTACGTTTATTTTTGGTTGTAATATAGTTACGATCGCCTGTTTCTGTGCATGCTAATGTAATTTGTTCACGCATCGTAATTCCTCCATTCTGATCCTATCTTTTTGACCTTATCATCATACCAAAGAAAACTTATGGATTCAAGCTTTGAAATAGAATTGTGACAATTTCAACACGCATCGCAAAAAATATATGGTACACTATATCTTAGGAATTTTTTCACAAACGAGGTGTATATCGATGATTATTGCACTAATCAGTGTTGGGTCGATTGGTGTGATCTTGTTTATTTTATCCTTCTTCATGCAAGATAAAATAAAGGATTTGGAATATCAAGTCGAACAACTTCGGATTTCTTCCTTGCAAGATCGTTATCTGATCAACAATAAAATGAAAGTATTAGAAGAAGAGCTATTAAGCGAACCGATTGACGTAGCGAATTTCAAAAAAAGAGATTCACACGAGTAATCGAATGATCAGAGGGTGAAATAATAAATTGAAACAGACGATTATGGCATTTTCAATCGGACTTTTGACAGCTACGGGAATATTTACATTGGTTTATTTAATTGAAGATAGACCGCAAGAAAATACGGCCAATGATTCAACGTTGTCTGTCGATGAAATCGAAACGTATGCAGAAAACCATCACTTAAAAGTCCTGACTGATGAAGATTTTCAACAATTGATCAATGAAAATAAAGAAATGAAAAATCAAATCGAACAACAGGTATCTGAAAACGAAGATGAAGCGGAACAAGAAGATACCGGTACATCTGAAAGTGAAGATGAGAGTGGAGAAAACGTTTATCATTACGTACTGCAAATTGAATCTGGAATGAATTCATCTGATATCGCTGATTTATTGGAAAGTAACCAAGTGATCGAGGATGCATCATCGCTCATTGAGTACTTACAGGAGAACGATCTAAGCCAAACGATTCAGTTAGGATCTTATGAAGTCACTTCAACAATGAGTATCGAGGAAATCGCACAGATGATTACCCGGTAATCTCTCGGTTGCTATTTGGGAGCTGTTACTTTGTATATTACGGAACGATACTTACTACTAAAAACAGTTGAATATTTGACCAATCAAGAGGGCTTCAGAATGGTTCAAGTCATGCCGAATCGGCAAGGTTTTCTTTTGCAAAAAATCGGTAAAGGGACAAATCATATCATTTTAATCAATCAGCAGACTTTCGATTGGGCTAGACAGCTGGAAAGAGACATGACGATGAAGTCAGAATACTTATTACAGCAACCAGCGATTCGCCGTGATGGAAGGACGCATTTCCACTTCGTTTATGTCAGCGACCTATTACCTGTTGATGACTGGGAGCATTTACTTTCTGATCGTCAAATTAGGAACTCAAATAAACTTCTTTCATCCTTATATTTATTGGATGAACCGAGTAGAGAAGACGTATTGACGCGTTTACTGGACAACACTGGGAGTGAACCCAAAGCACTATTCTCAGAATTGCCATCCATTGAGGAACAAGAAAAACATACATCCTATCTCGAACAGCAAATGATTTCAAAACATCATCGAGAACAACGTGAAATGAAGGAAACATTTCAATTCGGCAAACCGAAATGGACATTTTTCCTGATCATCATGAACGTTTTGATGTTTGTCTATATCGAAACAGTCGGTAGTTCGACAAACACCATGGATTTAATCGAGTACGGAGCCAAATACAACCCTGCCATTGTAGATGGTGAGTGGTGGAGAATTTTCACGTCGATGTTTTTGCATATTGGAGTCCTCCATCTATTTATGAATATGTTGGCTTTGTACTTCCTCGGAGAAGCAGTGGAACGAATCTTTGGTTCGAAACGATTTCTGTTCATCTATTTTCTTGGAGGTATATTTGGCGGAGTCGCAAGCTTTGCGACAAATGACGCCATCGCAGCCGGCGCATCCGGAGCGATTTTTGGATTGTTTGGAGCTTTATTGTTTTTCGGTATCCATCACAAACGGTTGTTTTTACAAACCATGGGGACCAGTTTGTTCGTTGTCATTGGGATTAATATTGCTTTTGGATTTATGGTGCCCCAAATTGATAATGGAGCCCATTTAGGTGGATTGATCGGTGGCTTTATTGCTTCTCAAATCATTCATCTACCAAAAAAACGAGAACGAATCAAGCAATTATTGGCTTTGATTGTGTACGTTGGGGTCATTGGATTTCTCGTGATGTATGGACTGGATCGCGCACAAAACACGGAAGATCCGAATACACTTGCAATGATTGCACAAAATCATATCGCTCAAGGTGAATATGATGAAACAATCGAGCTGATCGATGAAGCCATGGGAGATGACCTGGAGCATGCATACCTTTACTTTTACAGAGGGGTCGCATACTTTGAGAATGCTGAGTTGGAGCTTGCAGAGGCCGACTTTCAGGCAGCGATTGAAATTGATGAAAATTTTGCAGAAGCTCATTACAATTTAGCCGTCATCTATTCTAGGTACGGTGAGTTTGAATTAGCTAAAGAGCATGCATCGAAAGCCGTAGAATTTCAGACAGATGATCAACATCAAGATTTTGAGGAATTTTATCAACGCTTGCAGGAAATGACAGAATGAGAAGTAGAGAATATTTCGATTCTTTAGGAGTCATGCAATGGAAACACTATATGATGTGATACAATTGCTAAAAAAATACGGCATTTTCATCTACATCGGAAACCGATTAGCTGAACTAACTTTGATGGAAGAAGAGATTAAGGAGCTACACCAAAATAAACTCATCTCCAATACCGAATATACGAGAGCTTTATTAGTGATTAAGAGAGAAAGAAGAAAATATAGTTAGAAGGGCCCGTTTGTGTCACTCTAAAAAAGGGAATAGTAAAGACAATCTATGTGAAACTTTTTATTCACCAAGTTCGTCTTATATCTATAGGGGTAAAATGGGGGTAAAAGTGAGGAGACTTTAAATGAGTAAGATCAGAAATATACCATTATTTATCATCGCAGCCATATTAGTCGGAATAAAATCCTATATTGTCTACCGCTTTTATTTTGATTTGTCGATTGAATCCATTTTTCAAGAGATTATTTTAATTATAAATGCGTTTGCCATTAGTGCTTTCTTTTTCTTTCTGGCCGTTTGGATGAAACCGAAAAGGCAAAAGCGCTATATTAAGTACGCATCTTTAATCATGGGTTTGATTATTTTTGGAAATTTACTGTATTACCGAAATTTCACTGATTTTGTGACGATTCCAACATTATTTCAAGTAAGTAATGCGGGTGATTTAGGATCCAGTGTGCTTTCATTGTTTTATGTCACTGATATATTACTATTTCTGGATGTCATCTTGATTTTTAATTTCGCTAATAAAGAAACGTTTCTGATTAAAGAGTTTACGGGATTATTCAAAAGAAGGCTTGTCGTTGTTTCTTTAGCTGCATTAGCACTTAATTTGACGCTTGCTGAAATTGAACGCCCGATGTTGTTCAAACGTGGATTTGACCGTGAATATTTAGTCAAAAACGTCGGATTATTTGCTTTTCATGCGTATGACATTATCTTAACGGCTTCAACTCAATCTAAACGTCTTTTTGCGGACGGTTCTGAAATCAATGAGATCGAAGAGTATGTAGATGAAACGATTTATAAAAACGACCGTGTCAACTCTGCAGACCTTGAAGGCATTGCAGATGGTAAAAATATCATTTACATCGCAGCCGAATCACTTCAAACGTTTATGATTGATGCAGAACTGAACGGCGAAGAAATTACGCCATTTTTAAATGATTTAGTTGACGATAGTTATTATTTCGATAATTTTTATCATCAGACGCTACTCGGAAAGACCTCGGATCATGAATTCTTATTGGATAATAGTCTGTATCCGTTACCGAACAGTGCAGTTTATTTTACACATGCGCAAAACGAATATCATTCACTACCTAAAATCATTGAGCAGAAAGGCTATGACTCTTATGCCTTTCACGCAAATAACGGTAGCTTTTGGAACCGAAATACGATGTATGAAACATTAGGTTATAAAGAATTTTATGATGAAGAGTCATATGAACATGATGATGAAAATGTCTTTGGTTGGGGATTGGAAGATAAGGCGTTCTTCTCTCAAACGGTTGACATGATGAAAGAGTTGGAAGAACCGTATTATGCCAAATTGATTACACTGACGAACCACTTTCCGTTTGACTTACCTGAAGAGAAGGCAACGATTGAAAAGTTTGATTCCAACTCAAATACACTCAATCAATATGTACAGACGGTAAGATATCTGGATGAATCGATTGAACAATTTTTTGCTGAATTGAAGCAAGCCGGGATGTATGAAGATTCAATCATTATTATTATGGGGGACCATTACGGAATCAGCGCATACCATAATGATGCAACAGCAGAATTCCTTGGCATGGACGAAATCACACCGTATGATGAAGTACAGCTTGAAAGAGTTCCATTATTCATTCATATACCGGGACATGATGACCATCAAGTTATTTCAACCATCTCGGGACAGATTGATTTTAAACCGACTATGTTGAATATGTTAGGGATTGAAAATGAAAATGACATAGTGTTCGGAAATGATCTGTTTTCAACCGACCGGAAGGATTTCATTGCCATGCGGGATGGCACAGTAATTGGTGAAGACTATTTGCTTACTTCTGAAAGCTGTTACGAGCGGGAAAGCGGAGAATTGTCGGATATGGAAAATTGTGCGGATATCCAGGAACGTGCTTTACAGGAGCTTTCCTATTCCGATGAAATCATTTATGGAGATTTATTCCGCTTCTACGATTTTAATGAAGGCGAAATTATTGAAGAGGAAGAAGAGTAAAGACAGGCATTGCGCCTGTCTTTTTTTGCGTAAAAAAGATAAATAAAAGAGAGACAAAGTAAAATTGTCTCCCTTGTTTCATTTCGTATTTAATTTATGACCCCATAGCAGATAGTTCAGATACGATGGTCATGATCGAGAACCAACCGAATAACAATACCGAAGCACCTGAAAAGAAGATAGCCAGGAAGTTACGGTTTTTAAATGAACGGAACACTCCAAATACACATACGATTGCTACAAGTAAAAATATGATTGCCAATACCATTTTCAATGATCCTCCTTGAATGCCTTAGTTCCTATTTGTTATGATAACATAGTCCATTAAGTAATTATTATACATGTTCATTCAGCTAAACCCTATTTTATAAGAAAAAAACCATCCTGTCGAGCATTTTCACTAAAAATACATATTCGAGGAGGTAGAGTGATGAAGATCAATTTTTTTCAGCTTGGTGTATTGGGAACGAATTGTTATCTTCTAGAGAAAGACAAGAGCGCTATCATAATCGATCCGGGTGGTGATGCCCATCTACTGATTGATTATTTGGAAAATCATCAACTGACGTTGAAAGCCGTCCTGTTGACCCACGCGCATTTTGACCATATTGGCGGCGTAGAAGAACTTCGCAACCAAACGAACGCTCCAGTATATATCCATGAACAAGAGGCAGATTGGCTAACAAACCCGGGCCTAAATGGTTCCGAGCGATTCCAGGTTGGTACGATTCGTACGAGTGAACCTGCCGACAACTTGATTGAACCGGGCTCAATGACAATTGGTGAATTTGAATTTGAAGTTCTCCACACACCTGGTCATTCTCCAGGGAGTGTTTCATTTTGGTTTGAACACGAACAAGTTGTTTTTGGTGGAGATACGCTATTCAATGGTGGGATTGGTCGAACAGATCTGCCGTTTGGCGAGCATGAAACGCTCATTCGCTCCATCAAAGATAAGCTTTTCGTTCTGGGTGATTCGACAACCGTATTCCCTGGTCATGGTCCTCAAACCAGTGTGGGGCATGAGAAGGATACGAACCCATTTTTAGCATAATTAAAAAGATGGCAGCCACAGAGTGGTTGCCATCTTTTTTGGTTTCATTTGTTTTTATCCAGCAAATCCAGGTTCTAAAAGGAAGGTTACATAATACGTGAAACCTATCATGAAAATGGTTAAGTAAGCTCCAAAAATATACATATAAAGACGTTCAGATAGGTTTAAGTAACCAATTCCTAAGAAGAAGACCGTTTGTGCTAAGAATAGTAGGGACATGTTTGTCATATCACCAACGTAAAACATTACAGTAAAAATACCTGTCCAGAATGCTATTCCACGAAAAACACGATCCATGTCTTTTCCTCCTTCTACTAGGAACTCGTCAGACATATTATATACGATGCAAACTTGATTGTAAATGAATAAATTATGTCGGAATAGATAAACTGGGCTGCCAGGATTCGAACCTGGGAGTGACGGGACCAAAACCCGTTGCCTTACCGCTTGGCTACAACCCAATGACCAATCATTATTATGGACTGCTCATTGTGTTCTTATTCATCCAACTTGTCTTATACGTATATAGTGTTCCACGATTTGTTACTATTTCTAAGTGTAAGCGATAGGTCTCGGGTTCTTCAAGTGAAAAGTGAATGGTTACTAGACCGGTTTCGTAAGTGAACGTCACGTGATCCTTTACACTTTCTTCTTTACTGATGAAATCTTTAAAGTCATGGATTGCGATTTGGATGAGGTTTTCAATCGTTCGTTGTTCATTGGATAAAATGAGATGTTCGGTTTGTACATATTGCTCGCTCATATGATGTAATAAAAAGGCTGAGAGAATTAAGGTAAGTACGAGTACATAAGAAAAAACGAACCCTTTCTCATTCTGTAACGATTTCTTTAATCGGAAAAGTATAATATTTTTCATACGTTTGTCCATCAATTCGTTCTCCAAATACTTTAAAAGTTGTCTGGCTGATTTGCTCAACCAGAAAGCGATTGACATCTCGGATCATGACTTCATGCCCGTTATTTTTGACTCTGCGAATAAGTCCATCACGTAATTCAAACGTAATGAAGACATTGTCGCTTTGGTTCAATTGAATGGAATGGTCTCCCAAAGTAACGGATTCAGAATCGTTTAATTCGTTTGCAAGGTAAAAATGAAATTGTCTCCACTCAAATGCAGATTGATGTGAGGTTGTCTCAAGGTCGTTGAAAACATTGATGATGGGTAATAACAACACAGATACAATCATCAGTACGGAAAGGGAAAAAAGAGTAGATAACAATGTGAACCCGTTAGAATTCTGTATAGATGGGTACATAGCCACACATACTTTCTTGATCGGTTCGGTAAGTAATCCAGGATAGACAACCATATATTTTATTGGCGTGATGCTCAACAGCGAAATGGTATGTGTATCCTTGGATCGATAGCTCGATTTCATGATCACTGGTCTGGTCCAATGATTCAATGAGTAACCGTGACAAATTTTCCTCGGCAATCAAGGATCGCTCCATATGATCTTCATGGTTCATCACATGGTTTAATGTGGGAAGTAAATAGATCGTGATGATGACCAAGCAGCTAAGCGCAAGCAATACATCCAGAAGCATAAAACCAGAAGAGGATTTAAGTTGATGTCTTAAATTTTTCAATCCGAAATCTCCCTTTGCCAAGTGAAAAGATAATTTTATAGGTTTCGTCCTTAAACTTAATGTGAAAATTTCCAGGAGAAGTTAAATTGCCACGTACAGTAAATGTTAGTGGATTCTTAAAATCATTTAATTGGATAGTGATGTCATCTGAATATTTTCTGTGGATTAATGGATCCGATAATGAAATATGTTTGATGCTGTATTCATTTTCCTTTGGGTAAAAAAATAATTGCGGGACAATCTGGTGCGTGATGGTATATTGCTGTAAGTAGAATAGGTCACTTTCAAAGGTTTCCAGAAAATCAGCCAAATCTTTTTCTTCAGGCGCAGATTCAGGTATGGTCAACAAAAAATGTGTAAATATCATCACAATCGAAAGGACAATCAAGATTTCGATCAATGTAAATCCTTTATCTGTTTGCAGTCTGTTCGATTGAAAGCTTATTCTTCATCACCGCCGGTAACTGCGCCTGTTGAGACATCAATGGATAGTGCTTGGCCATTTGGGCAGGAAGCTTGTTCGATATAACCGTCACTTACCAATTCATCAATGGTGGGGTAGGATTGGTGTTCCAATTTATACAATTGAACTTGTGAGGCGACAACCTTTTTATATGCATCGCAACCTTTTTCATCGACCGTATCGTTGTGCTTCATCAGATTCGGTACTGTAATGATAATAAGAACCGAGATGATCAGAAGAACGATCAGCATTTCCACCAGTGTAAATCCTTTTTCATTTTTAATTAATATCATCCTTTTAGCTCCTTCAAATTAGTTATAGTTGTCCGATCATCTGAAACATCGGAAATAAGGTAAATGCATAAATTAAAATAATCATTAATCCTAAGATGACGTAAACAATCGGTTGAATCACCATCAGTGTCGACTTTATTTTTTCCTCTAATGAATCAATAGCTAGGTTCGTATAGTTTTTTAAGTCATCGGGGAGCGTCCCTTGTTCGGCACCCCGTTTAATCAGTAGCTTGAACTCATTTTCAACGAGTGGTAGATCCTTGAAAGCATGATAAAGTGTCGAACCACGTTGCAACTGCGAAGCTAACTGATTGGCAAAATACTGGAGGAAAGGCATGTGGCTTTGTCGTTTGATGATCAATAGGCTTTCCTTGATGGTTTTTCCGCTATGTAGGAGTGCCGCTAACTGATAGGAGAGTTGGCCGGTGATCAACATCTTGAAAATGCCACGATACAAAGGTACTTTTTCATATACGGCAATTTTTTTCTCCACCGAACTCCTTCGGTGAAAATGGATCAATATGATAGTTCCGATTGCTGCACTAACGAGGAACAATATAAAAATCGTTTCTGTTAGTTGTAAAAATAATTGGTACATTGGTAATGAACCCGAACTCCCCATGCCTAAAAAGGACCGTTCGTAAAGTGGAAGCAGAAATGTCTGCAGGACAATGAATAAGAGAATACAAATCGCAAATAGAAATACGGGGTACCGAAGAAGCTTTTTTAGTTTTGTTTCAAATTCAAGTTTCATCGTTAGCAGCCTGTGTAAGTGAATGATATGTTCACTCATATTGCCCGATTCTCCAGAGAAGAATAAATAAGAAATCACTAATGGCTGAAACTGCATACGCTTGAAGCATTCTTCAATCGATTGGCCATCTTCTAGGTAATGGACGAATTGCTTCGATAGTCCACTCAGTTGTGGATCGAATGTCAGGAATTCTAATGCTTGCTTCATGGAGTGGTCCCTTTGTAATAATCTTGCTAATCGATTAAGGAATGTTAATTGAGTAGAAGGGTCAGGACCTTTTGGCTTTTTCCATAAATGTACGGCCAAGTGCATGTGCTTTCCTCCTTAATCGTTCGAGTGATTCGAACCCTTCGTTCGTGTTTGGTGTGATCCCGTCAATGGCTCGGTCAAGGTACTTGCCTGTCAATAATTCGGCTATCGCTGAACGTTCAAATGGTTTTTCGCTTTGTTCAGTTGGTGTTAGCTCAATTAATTGTTGTGCTACAATACCGATAATGGATTCTTTTAAATCTGCGTTACTGATGCCCATTTGTTTTAAACGAATCAGTGTGCCATAAGCATTTTTGGCGTGTAGCGTCGTTAATACAAGATGGCCAGTGAGTGCTGCTCGGACAGCAAATTTAGCGGTTTGTTCATCACGGATTTCACCGACCATGATTAAATCAGGGTCATGGCGGAGAGCAGCCTTCAAACCGGTATCATAACCAAAGCCTGAATCTTCATTGACTTGAACTTGCAGAATCCGTTCAACGGTCTGTTCAATCGGATCTTCTAACGTAATCGATTGATAGCCGTATTCTTTCGTCGCTTGCTTCAATAGTGCATACATTGTCGACGACTTTCCGCTTCCGGTCGGTCCGGTAAATAAAATCAAGCCAGATGACGTTTTGACCCATTGCATTAACTGCTTGGCTTGTGAAGGAAAGACGAATAAGTCTCCGATGTCCGGTTCATACTTCTCAGGCAGAATGCGGATGGCAAGACTCTCCGAATGTTTAAGTGGGAGGGATGAGAGCCGCAAGAAATAGGTTGTATGATCAAAATGAACGGATAACGTCCCATCTTGTGGGAGTCGATTTTCTGCAATGTCCATTCCTGAAGAAAACTTATAGTAGCTCAGTAATGAATCGTATTGTCGTTTTTGGATTTTTTTATAAAACCAACGATAGCCGTTTATCCGAAAATAAATATAGCATTCATTCCCATTTGGAATAAAATGAATGTCTGTTGCTTCATAGTTTGTCGCATCGCTTAAAATGACTTGCGACAACTGATCCGGATGCTTCAATAGTTATTACCTCCTCAATAGAAAGGGTGATGGTACGTGAAACCAATTGCTTTGATCGGCTTCATGGGGGCAGGCAAAACGACGGTTGGAAGAACGCTTGCAGAGCGGTTGAATCTCCTGTTTGTTGATTTGGATGAACAGATTGAATCAGTCACAAGTAAATCCATTCCTGAAATTTTTGACGAACATGGAGAGCCGTGGTTTCGAAATAAAGAAACAGAAGTACTTAAGAAGTTGGTTGGGAACACACTGGTTGTCAGCACGGGTGGAGGTATTGTAATGACGGAAAAAAATCGTACTCTGTTAGACAACCATTTCCGAGTCATTTGGCTAAAAACGTCATTGGAAGTAATTTTGACTAGGTTGAAGGAGGATCAGACCCGACCGTTGTGGAATCAAAAAAGGGAAGACCGAGAGCAGTTGTTCTACTCTCGCCAAAAGATTTATGAGCAAACAGCCGACAAGATTGTCGTGACGGATGGCAAAAAATCGGATGATATTGCAGACGAAATCATTAGCGTACTTCAGTTATACAAAAGAACTTGAGAGCTGTCAAAACGGTAAAACTATGTTATCTCAAGTAGAAAGCAGGATTAACTTCCTAATACGGTCATCATTATTCACTCATTCCGAAATAATCTTTTTTTCTATGTTTTCATTAATTTTTTTGACGTTTCTTCAGATAAATAAAAAATGCCCGAATTAATCCACTGGAGATCGACTTGTGGATAGAGCCGATCGTAAATTTGTTGTTCAGCTAAATGGTCTGCTTCTTCTTCATTCTGATGATCTTTCAGTTTACGCACCATGTCTCGTTCCCGTTGATAAATGGCGTAGGATTTTACGGTGAATTCCTTTGATTGATCTTTTATTCGTTTTTCGAGCTCATCGGTCACCCGGTTTAAGGCACGATTTACGGAAATAATGGTCGGTAGAGTAAAACAGTAGTCTGGAATCATCGTTGAAAACTCGATCGTTTCGATGCCCTCCATAAACTGAAAACGCATTGTTCCATTCAAGAGTAAAATCCCGATACTGACAATTTCATCAGAAGGGCGATATCCTCGATATTTCACACGCAAGTTACATACGAACCATGGCTGTAAGGCCGTTTTTTGGTGATCAGCAGCTGGGCGGCTTTCAAATAAGGTCGTATACGTCCCCTCTTGTTGTATGATTCGAAAAATTTGTTCGAGTCTCGGGGAGCCGTAATGAACCCATTCACCGTCTGACTGATCCCTTTCATTTTTGTCGGTCAGGAAGGTGAGTTGCATCGTTTCGCCTCCTAATCCGAGCTTCTTTACATACTGCCAGTAAAAAGGACGGTTCATCAGTTGTTGATCGAGTCGTTCGGTTAACTTGACCGTAAGTTTTCCAGTCGTTTGTTCGAGTATTTCTGCTTGCCTCGTTTTAAAAAAATCCATTAAGAATGGGTGCAGATCAGCTTGATTCATGGTAAGACTCCTTTTCGGTTTGATATGAATTAGCGACCTCGATCACATTATTTATTTTGATGGCGGCTTCTTGGTCGCTTTGGGATTCTGCCAAAATTTCCTTCACTTCATTTTCAAAGCTATGAATGCCAATCTCGCTAAGGATTTGATCCAGTTCCCCGATAACGCCTTCAAACAAGTCCAGCTTATCGTAAAGTAGCTGTAAGACTCTTTCGTCAACTGTATTTTTGATGATCATATAAAAAATTCGTACATCTTGTTCTTGACCATAGCGGTGAATTCGCCCAATCCGTTGTTCAAGCTTCATTGGATTCCACGGCAGATCATAATGCACCATATTTCTGCAGTGTTGGAGGTTCAGTCCTTCTGCACCTGCATCCGTTGTGATCAATACGTCCGCTTTGGTTTCGAATAATTGCAGCATCCATTGTTTTTTGCTTTTTCGAAAATCACCGTTATAGGTCACTGCAAAAATCCCTTGCTGGTGGAAAAGCCACTGCAAATAAAGCTGTGTCGATTTATATTCGGTGAAAATAATGCATTTTTCACCAAGTTCCTTGATGAACTCGATCGTTCGCATCGCTTTTGAATGATGGGGCAGCTGTTTCAGTTCGTTCATTTTCGAAATAGCTTCTTCGGATTGGTTTTTATTCAACGTTTGAAAACAAGCTTCTCGACTTGAGCAAAATCCCCGTTGCAACGTTAATTGTGTAAGCGGGTGATCGGTCTGTTCTGTATGCAATGATTGGTAAAACTGTTCTTCTTCTGGCGTGAATGCAGCATAAATCGTTTCGATATGACGTGTTGTCCAATCATGGTTGGTCTCTTTTCGTAATTTTCGGACCATCGATGTCTGGATGAGCTGTTTCATCGCTTCTTGTGCATCTGGATCTTTCTTTAGTCGTTGCTTAAATTCTTTTTTCTCACCTAATAACCCAGGTCTGACAATCTGAATCAAATTATAGATTTCGTCCAATTTATTTTGAATTGGCGTCGCAGTCAGTAACAAACAATAGGTTGCCTTGATTTGGCTGACGAATTGATAGTTTCGCGTTTGGCTATTTTTTAATCGATGCGCTTCATCAACGATCAACATGTCATACGTTTGCTGTAAAATTTCATCCGAATGAGGTGGTTTTTTGGCTAAATCAATCGATGAAACGACGACTTCATAGAATGACCAGTCATAGGACCGGTGTTTTGCTCTTGCGGGAATGTAAAATTTTTGGTTCATTTCAATTTCCCATTGACGAATCAGGGAGGAAGGGGTCAATATCAAAACCTTCTTGACTAACCCTTTTACCATCAATTCTTTTAAGATCAGTCCAGCTTCGATTGTCTTTCCCAAACCAACTTCATCGGCAAGAATCGCTCTTCCGTGCATGTCGTACAGTACTTTTTCTACTGCTTCTCTTTGATGTGGGAGTAACTCTAAATCAGGAAGAAAAGCTAACGATGAAAGTTGATCACTCTGTCGGTTTTTCATTTTTGCAATGTCATAGGCTTGTTTGAATGTTTTCCATTCGCTTGCTGGGTTTTCTTGCATGGACTCAAATGATTCTGATAAGTGATTATTGATCTGAATTTCCATATCTGCCGTTCATCCTTTTTATTGAATTGGTTAAACCGCTTACAGAAGGTCTACCCATATGCTATAATGTACTGTAGAATTACTTCGTTAGTATGTGCAGAATAACTGAATATCATTAGGCGAATGAATACAAGGGGAGAGACTGGGGAAACCAGCGCCGACGGAGCAAGTATGAACATACGAATCTCTCAGGCAAAAAGACTCTTGTAGGACGCACCTCTGGAGAGTGTCTGTTCATATGGATGGACCACCAAAGATGAAAGCAAGTTCGTAACTTGCGAAACTTTCAGGTGTCAGGACAGAGAGAATTCCGAAGATGATTCTTTGGTATTCTCTTTTTTCATGTTTAAATTTTGAAGGAGGGATCATATGGGAGAGTTGAAGAAGACGCCTCTGTATCCAATTTATAAGGAATATGGAGGGAAAACAATCGATTTTGGCGGATGGGATTTGCCTGTGCAGTTCGCTGGGATCAAGGAAGAACATAAAACGACGCGGGAAAAAGCTGGGTTGTTTGATGTGTCTCATATGGGAGAAATCTCGGTGAAAGGGGAAAACAGCGAATCTTTTTTGCAGAAAATGGTGACCAATGATGTGTCCAAGATAAACATCGGGCAAGCCCAGTACACATTCATGTGTAACGAGCGTGGCGGCGTCATCGATGATTTCTTGACGTATAAATTAGCCGACAACGATTATTTGCTTGTCGTGAATGCAGCAAACACGGATAAGGATTATGAATGGCTCAGCCAGCACGAAGAAGCGGGCGTTGAAGTTGAAAATGTCTCGGATCAATATGCTCAGTTAGCGCTACAAGGTCCAAAGGCTGAAGTGATTTTGCAAAGATTAACAGACAAGGATTTAAGTGAAATCAAACCTTTCCGATTTGATGATGCCGTAACTTTTACAGACATCGACGGCAAAGCCATCGTGTCACGGACAGGTTATACTGGAGAAGATGGATTTGAAATCTACTTGCCGAAAGACCAAGGGATTGATCTATGGAAAGCTATTCTGGACGTGGGCCAAGAGGACGGCGTGCAACCGGTTGGCCTAGGCGCACGGGACACCCTTCGTTTTGAGGCTGGTTTAGCGTTACACGGCCAAGATATTTCTGAAGATATTACGCCGATTGAAGCGGGTCTTGGTTTTGCGGTAAAAGTTAATAAAGAAGACAACTTTATCGGAAAAGATGTGCTGTCCGATCAAAAAAATAACGGGCCTTCCCGTAAGCTTGTCGGCTTTGAGATGATCGACAAAGGAATTCCGCGTCATGGCTATGATGTCTTAAAAGATGGTCGAGTGATTGGTCATGTGACTTCAGGTACACAGTCACCGACACTCGGTAAAAACTTAGGTACAGCCCTTGTCGATATTGAATTTACGAAGGAAGATGAGCAATTCGACATTCAAGTGCGTAAGAAAAAATTACAAGCAAAAGTGGTTCCAACTCCATTCTATAAACGAAAATAAAAGAGGTGTTTGAAGATGCAACATCGATATATTCCGATGACGGATGAAGATAAGCAAGCGATGCTAGACACAATCGGCGTGTCCTCAACGGATGAGCTTTTTGCCGATATACCAGAGAATGTACGATTTAAAGGCGAATTGAATGTAAAGCCAGCGAAAGACGAACATGAATTGACCAAAGAGCTTTCCGCCATTGCGAACAAAAACGTCAATACCAAAACGCATGTTTCGTTCTTGGGTGCTGGTGTTTACGATCACTACATGCCTTCTGTCGTCGATCACATGATTTCCCGCTCTGAATTCTATACGGCTTATACACCGTATCAACCAGAGATTTCACAAGGGGAATTGCAGGCGATCTTTGAATTCCAGACGATGATCTGTGAATTGACAGGTATGGATGTGGCGAACTCGTCCATGTATGACGGTGGTACAGCATTGGCCGAAGCGGTTAACTTAAGTGCTGCACAAACGAAGAAGAAAAAAGTGTTAGTCTCAAAAGCGGTTCATCCGGAATCGATGGATGTCATTAAAACGTATACGGATGGCCCACGAGTCGAAGTGGTAGAAATTGATGTAAAAGATGGTTTTACGGACTTGGATCACCTGAAATCCGAGTTGGATGAAGATACGGCAAGCGTCGTCATTCAGTACCCGAACTTTTATGGTCAAGTTGAGCCAATTAAAGAAGTTCAAGAGATTGTAGGTACACAGAAGAAGACGATGTCGATCGTTTCCAGTAACCCACTCGCTTTAGGTTACTTGACTCCTCCAGGTGAGTTTGGCGTCGATATTGTCGTTGGTGACACACAAGTTTTCGGTATCCCATCTCAATTTGGTGGTCCGCATTGTGGTTATTTTGCGACAACCAAAAAATTGATGCGAAAAGTTCCTGGGCGTTTGGTAGGACAAACGGTCGATGAAGACGGCCGAAGAGGGTTTGTTCTGACCTTACAGGCGAGAGAACAGCATATTCGTCGTGACAAAGCGACATCTAATATTTGTTCCAACCAGGCATTGAACGCCTTGGCTACCTCTGTTTTCTTGAGTGCAATCGGAAAACATGGCATTCATGAGATGGCAACGAAAAATATGAAGAAAGCCCGTTACGCGAAATCCGCATTCGAGAAAGCTGGTTTTGAGGTTCTTTACAGCAACCGATTTTTCAATGAATTTGTTGTAAAATTGAATGACGATGTACAAACGGTCAACAAAAAACTAGTAGAAAAAGGATTCATTGGTGGGTTCGATTTAAGTCGCGTATATCCTGAAATGAAAAATCATATGTTGATTGCTGTCACAGAGATCAGATCAAAAGAAGAGATCGATCAATTTGTTAAAGAATTGGGTGATATTCATGGCTAAAGAAAAAGACTTCCCACTCATCTTTGAATTGAGCAAAAAAGGAAGAAAAGGTTATAGTCTACCGGAATTAGACGTACCGGATGTCGATTTGGATGCCGACTTTGATGATGACTATATCCGCAAAGAAGCTCCTGATCTCCCAGAAGTGAGTGAGCTTCAAATCGTGCGTCATTACACTGGGCTATCCAAGCGAAACCACGGAATAGATTCTGGATTCTATCCACTTGGTTCCTGTACGATGAAATATAACCCGAAAATCAACGAAGAAATTGTACGCTTACCTGGATTTAGTTTTGTCCATCCATACCAAGATGAAGAAACGGTCCAAGGTGCTATGGAAGTCATGTACGATCTGCAGACACATTTAGAGAACATTACTGGAATGCATCAATTTACGTTACAGTCTGCCGCAGGTGCTCAGGGTGAGTGGACGGGTTTGATGATGATCCGTGCCTATCACGAGGCCAATGGTGACTTTGAGCGTGATGAAGTTGTCGTTCCGGATTCTGCTCACGGCACTAACCCAGCCTCCGCGGCAGTTGCCGGATTTAAAGCTGTCACGGTGAAGACAAACGAAAAAGGACTTGTTGATTTAGAGGACCTAAAACGTGTTGTCAGTGAGAAGACAGCTGCCTTGATGCTTACAAACCCAAATACGCTTGGTTTATTTGAAGAAGAAATCAGTGAAATGGCAAAAGTTGTCCATGATGCTGGTGGCCGCCTATATTATGATGGAGCCAATCTGAACGCAATCATGGGGTATGCGCGACCTGCGGATATGGGCTTTGATGTCGTCCACTTGAACTTGCATAAAACATTTACTGGCCCACACGGCGGTGGTGGTCCAGGTTCAGGTCCAGTCGGTGTAACAGAAGAGATGGCACGATTTTTACCGAAACCTGTACTCACGAAAAAAGGTGACCGGTATACGTTTGACTATGATCGTCCTGATTCGATGGGCCGAATCAAACCATACTATGGAAACTTCGGAATCAACGTTCGCGCCTATACGTACATTCGCTCAATGGGACCAGACGGCTTGAAACAAGTCAGTGAATATGCCGTGTTGAACGCGAATTACATGATGCGTCGTTTGCAGGATGAGTACGAATTGCCATTCGATCAGCATTGTAAACACGAATTCGTGATCTCCGGCAAAAAACAGAAAAAGCTTGGAGCACGGACATTGGATATCGCCAAGCGACTGCTTGATTTCGGTTACCATCCACCGACCATTTACTTTCCGTTGAATGTTGAGGAAGCGATGATGGTTGAACCGACTGAAACAGAATCTAAAGAAACCTTGGATGATTTCATCGATGCGATGATTACCATTTCTAATGAAATAAAAGAGGATCCAGAGATTGTCCAAGAAGCACCTCATACGACACCGGTGAGCAGAATGGACGAAACGCTCGCTGCCCGTAAACCAGTTTTACGTTATGAAAAAGAATAAGGTGGATCCAATCCAAATCCTAAGCCAGGACTTCACTTGGCTTAGGATTTTTTTGCGTCTGAAGGGCGAATATTTTCTTCAGATGGGCGCATATAACCACTAGTGGGCCCATATCTTCGGCTGGCGGGCACATATAGCCTAAGACGGATACATATCTCCCGTGAAAGGGACCATAAATTCCGCACAAGGACACATATCTTCGGGTTTTGGGCACATATATTTCACTTTAGGTCGCATATATTTTTCATGAGGACACATATATCTCTCGCATGGGCGCATATATACAGCTGTAGGGCGCATATATCCTTCGTAAAGTCGCATATAAACCGATTTGGTCCTACAGCGTTCAACTATATACTCCTCGCAAATATATTAAATGACCTATTCAATCAATTAACGTCATTCCTAAATCGTTTAAACCTTAACGGAGAGGGAAAGAAAACTATAGAAATAGGCTTTAGGAGGGTATCTATGAGCAAAATAATCTTCATTACGGGAGCAGGGAGTGGATTAGGCCGTGGTGCAGCTGTTGGTTTGGCTGAGAAGGGACATAAAGTGATCGCCACAACTGAAACCACGTCCCAGAAAACCGATTTGATGAGGGAATCAGATGACAAAAATTTAAATATGGACGTGTTTAAGCTTGATATCACGAATCCGATTGATCTGAATCAAATAGAGAAATACGACTTTGATATATTTCTGGCGAATGCTGCCATCAATGAACGTGGTCCGTTGGCGGAAATCCCAATGGAACGATTCCGACAAATTTTTGAAATTAATGTATTCGCCACATTGGAGTCGGTTCAACGTGCTGCCAAAGTATTTGTGAAAAGAAAGCGTGGAAAAATTATATTTATGAGTTCCATTGCAGGTATTAACGCAGCCCCTTACGGAGGTCCGTATGCAGCAACCAAACACTCGATTGAAGCGATGGCATCCAGCCTGGCCAAAGAGTTGAAACCATTTAACGTACAAGTAGCCACCATCAATCCTGGACCTTTTAATACAGGGTTTAACGACCGTGCGGCTGAAGAACAATGGAAATGGTTTGACCCTGAAGAGAATTTCAGTGATGAAGAAGATATGAAGCAGAAAGAGAAAGGGTTGGAGAATCAATTTGATCCACAAGACATGATCGAAAAAATGGTTGAAATCATACCAATGGACAACCATCACTATCGAACGGCCTATCCAGAAAAAACAGAAGAACAAATGAAAAAAACAGTGCAAGATCGTTGGGAAGCCGAAATCTAATCAAAATGCCAACCAAGTCATTCAAACTTGGTTGGCATTTTATCATTAATATGCTTTTTTCTTCACTTTGACTTTACCAGTCCATCTACTGAAGCCGCCTTTCAATTGACTCAAATCTTGATAACCTCTTTTATGAAGGAGGTCGGCAGCACGTGTCGATCTCGAACTACGCTGACAATATAAATAGACGGGCTTGTCCTTCCGAATTTCGTTCAATCGCTGTTTCATTTGTGTGACCGGAATATTCCGAGCACCAAGAATATGCCCATTATCAAACTCTTGTGGTTCACGGACATCGATCAACTGTGCTTTTCGATAACCTTCCACAAATTGATCTTCCGTCAATGTCTTCAAATATTTTGATCGACGTGTATTCCGAATAACAGCAAACAAGATAATCACTGCTAAGATAATTAAGATGACAAAAAGTGTATCCACTTAAAAATTCCCCTTTTTTTCTAGTTTCTCTATATCTTTTATTATATAGAGGTTCGCAAAAAGTTTCAAAGAATTTTTATCGAGCATGAAACCCTATGGGGACAATGCTTAGACGAGCTTTCGACAAAATCACTCCAGATAAAAAGGATTGCTTATGTTTTGAATACAATATATAGTGGTACATAGAAAAATAAATATCTATATATTGAATAAACCTATTGAAATTCTATTATCGGTTTGGTATGGTTAAAACAATATTATCATATCAGAAATCGATGAAGTTTGTCGAATTCTTGGGAGAAGGAGTGTAAACAATGCAGAGTGTAAAAGAAAGATCATTCGTATTGGATGTCGATCAACTGAATGATGATATCAAACAGTTCCCTCAAGTTCATCCAATCACCTCTGACATGAAGACGACGCATCAAGGTGTATCACGACTCGTTATGTTGGATCGGTATGCATTTAAAGATACCGAAAAGAAAACATTGAAAAAAGGAGATTTTGTTGTCCTGACAATCAAGGAGGATCCAAAATTTCCGGCACGGGGTACAGGTTTTATTGTTTCCATTGATGAAAAAACCAATAAAGCGACGGTTCAAGTCGAAGAAGACTATCTTCACGTATTGGAAAATGAACATGAACGCGAAAGCGGCCAAATTGTTCGTTCGATTAGCACGATTGACAAGCCCCTTGAGGTGTATTACGAGCAAATCGCACTTCGAAATGCGACTGGATTGGCGGAAGTGGAACGGACACCTGAAAAAAGACAAGAATCATTCGAAAAGTTTTACCATGAATTATCCAATCTAAATTTCATCCCGGCTGGCCGGGTCCTTTATGGAGCAGGCTCGAATACCGACGTCACGTATTTCAACTGTTACGTCATGCCTTTCGTCCGAGACTCACGTGAAGGAATCAGTGACCACAGAAAACAAGTGATGGAAATTATGTCTCGTGGGGGTGGTGTGGGAACGAACGGTTCAACACTTAGACCACGGAATGCTTTAGCGCGAGGTGTCAATGGAAAATCATCCGGATCAGTTTCTTGGTTGGATGACATCGCAAAACTGACACATCTTGTGGAACAAGGCGGATCCAGACGTGGTGCCCAAATGATTATGTTGAATGACTGGCACCCTGACATCATAGAATTCATCATCTCCAAGATGCAAAACCCAAGAATTTTGAGATACTTGATCGAAAATATAGAAGATGAAACGATCCAACAATTGGCGGAAGACAAGCTTAAATTCACACCGCTGACTGAATCTGAAGCTCAAATGTATCAAGGGATCGTCAACTATAAGCACATTCCTGGTCAAGGTGGCTTTTCTGACCAAAACATTCGCGATGCAGAAGAAAAATTAAGAGATGGCGGGACATATAGCGTCCACAATCCTGAGTTTTTGACGGGAGCCAATATCTCTGTCTGTATCACGGATGAGTTTATGGAAGCAGTTGAAAATGACGAAAGTTATGAACTTCGCTTCCCGGATGTCGAGAATTATACGGAAGAAGAAATGGATTACTACAACGAAAACTGGCATGAATACGGCGATGTTCGTGAATGGGAAAAGAAAGGTTTCGGCGTTCGTGTATACAAGACAATTAAGGCAAACGACCTATGGAACTTGATCAATATATGCGCAACTTATTCTGCTGAACCTGGAATTTTCTTTATCGACAATGCAAACAAAGAAACAAACGCGACAGCCTATGGCCAAAAAGTCGTTGCGACTAATCCGTGCGGAGAGCAACCGCTAGCACCTTATTCTGTCTGTAACCTTGCAGCTGTGAACCTAGCATCCATTGCTGATAAAGAAAACAAAAAGCCTGATTTTGAAAAATTGAAAAATACAGTAAAAGTCGGCGTTCGTATGCAAGATAACGTGATTGATTCCACCCCGTATTTCCTTGATGAAAACAGGGAGCAAGCTTTAGGTGAAAGAAGAATCGGTCTTGGTGTCATGGGACTTCACGACTTATTGATCTACTGTGAAACAGAATATGGTTCAGAAGAAGGAAATAAGCTTGTCGATGAGATTTTTGAAACGATTGCGACGACAGCCTATCGTGAATCAATTGAGTTAGCCAAAGAAAAAGGAAGCTTCCCATTTTTGATCGGGGAAACAGAAGAAGAAACGAAAGTACTGAGAGAACGTTTCATCCATACAGGTTATATGGAAAAAATGCCTGAAGACATCAAGCAAGGTATATTGGAACACGGCATCAGAAACTCTCACTTATTGACGGTCGCACCAACTGGGTCGACCGGAACGATGGTCGGCGTTTCGACAGGGTTGGAGCCATACTTCTCCTTCACGTACTACCGAAGTGGAAGACTCGGTAAGTTTATTGAAGTGAAAGCTGATATCGTCAGTGAGTATTTGCAGGCCAATCCAGACCAAGATCCGGATAACCTACCGAAGTGGTTCGTAACCGCTATGAGTTTATCTCCTGAAGCACATGCGGATACACAATGTGTCATTCAACGTTGGGTCGACAGTTCGATATCTAAAACGGTCAACGCACCGAAAGGGTATCGGGTCGATCAAGTGGAGCAAGTTTATAGAAGACTCTACAAAGGTGGAGCCAAAGGTGGTACTGTTTACGTTGATGGAAGCCGAGATTCACAGGTATTGACGTTGAAAGCTGAAGAAAACGATTTCTCCGAGCAAACCGAATTGTTTGAAGAAGAGGAGAAAAAAGTTGTTCTCGTTGATACGGTTCAGGAACTCGAAAACACAGACGTAACCATTGGCTCGGAAGTCGGTGATACTTGCCCGGTATGTCGTAAAGGAAGCATTGAAGACATGGGTGGTTGTAACACATGTACAAACTGTGGTGCCCAATTGAAATGCGGTCTATAAAAGAATAAACCAATAAAAAAATCAGTCACGATTCTTATAAGAGTCGTGGCTGATTTTTAAATGGTGATCATTTTTTATTTCCCTTGATTACACGCAATTGTGGTTGGTTGCCTGTTCGTCTTTTCATCCGAGGCATTCGTTGAGATTTTGATTGCACGTTCACTTTTGCATTTGGGTTTACCTTCGAGGTAGATTTACCGTACTTTCGTTGGGATTGTTTGAGGGCTTTTTTGTACCCTTGATCGACTTTTCCTCCGCGATTACGAATCAAGAGGAAGTATAGCAACGCACCGATGATCACCGCAATCCCAACCATCATTAATATATTTCTGGCAAAACCGGTTGGATTCGTGATTAATTGACTAATCAGCCCAACGACCGCAAGGATGGCAATCCCATAGGCGAGCCATTTTCCCCATTTCATGGATCAGCACTCCTTTCTACCGAACCTATTCTTAACCTCATTATACCACCAAGGGTTATCTATATACCTGTTCTTTGCATCTCTGTTTGTATGAATTTCCCTTAATCGACCAAATTAAAACAGAGGTGATCAAATGAATCAAGAAGAAGGACGCAATCGAAGACAAAATTTATTCGTAAAAAGTATTGTAACTGGTATCGCTGGGGCTTTCTTGTGGGGAATCATAGGCTCTATTGCTTACCTGTTTTCTTTTTCTCAAGTATCTCATGCAACGTTCACGCTACGATCGTTTTTCTCCGGCAGTTGGACGGAAGGGTTAACTGGTGAACTCATTAGTCTTGTCATCATCAGCATTCTTGGAATCATCCCGGCACTGATTTATTATTTTTTGTTTAAAAAATTTGCCCGGGTCATTCATGGTGTCATCTATGGTCTCGTTTGGTGGGTACTTTTGTTTGTTTTACTGAATCCATGGTTCAGCTATGTACCCGCTTTTGATCAACTGAGTAGGGATACCCTCGCAGCAACGATTTGTCTATTTGCCTTGTATGGTGTGTTTGTTTCCTATACGATTGCGTTTGATGCGAATGATGAGCGCATTACATTCCAAGATCAAGGGAATTAAATTTACTTTTTCGCTCACACGACATCGCTTTTGATTTTATGATAAACTTAGAATATTGTAGAAATAAAGGGGAATAGGCATGAATACGATTCTATTACTGAATGGCCCAAATTTGAACATGCTCGGGAAACGGGATCCACACGTGTATGGATCAACAGACCTTAAAAAAATTGAAGATGAATTGAGACATTGGTTGCATCAAAGAGATTATCAGCTATCCAGTTTTCAATCCAATCACGAAGGTGAGTTGATCGATACCATTCAGCAATCAGAAAATGCAGTTGCCGGCATCATTTTTAACCCAGGAGCATACACGCATACGAGCATAGCCATTCGGGATGCGATCGAGACAATCACTACCCCGGTGGTTGAAGTTCATATTTCAAACATTTATGCCAGGGAACCATTTCGCCAACAATCGTATCTCGCACCCGTTGTATCTGGCCAAATCGTTGGGTTCGGAACAGACGGTTATATGATTGCTGCATATTCACTACTCACAATTCTAGAAAAAAGGGGAGAAGGACATGGAGAAGCTACATAAGTTACGAAGCTTCATGAAAGAAGAAAATGTAGACGGAATGTTAATTACAAATGGACAAAACAGAAGGTATCTGACAGGATTCACAGGTACAGCAGGAGTTGTGTTCGTTACCGAAGAAGAAGCTGTATTCATAACGGATTTCCGTTACACCGTCCAAGCGAATGATCAGGTGAAAGGTTTTACTATTGTTGAGCATAAAGGACCTATTCATTTGGAAGTAGCCGAACAGGTCAAAAAATACGGTGTAAAAAATTTAGGCTTTGAAAAACAAAATCTGACTTACGCTGTCTATGAATTATACAAACAGGCCTTATCCATTGAATTTACCCCAGTGGATGGTTTGGTGGAAAAACTTCGGATCGTTAAATCTGATCAAGAGCTGAAAATCATGAAAGAAGCGGGTAAAATCGCAGATGCTGCCTATGAACATATTCAAGGCTTCATTAAACCGGGTGTAAAGGAAATCGATGTCTCCAATGAATTGGAATTCTTTATGCGAAAACAAGGAGCGACTTCATCATCTTTTGATATTATCGTTGCCTCCGGTTACCGAGCTGCGTTACCACACGGGGTTGCTTCTGAAAAAGAAATCCAAACAGGTGAATTGGTGACATTGGATTTCGGTGCGTTATACCAAGGTTATTGTTCAGATATAACACGTACGCTTGCGGTGGGTGAAATCAGTGATCAGCTTAGAGAGATCTACGACACGGTTTTGCAGGCTCAACTGAAGGGTATGGAAGGGACAAAAGCCGGCATGACAGGAAAAGAAGCTGATGCACTAACGCGCGATTACATTACTGAAAAAGGCTACGGTGACTACTTTGGACACTCTACGGGCCATGGTCTAGGAATGGACGTCCATGAAGCACCAAGCCTCTCACTAAAATCAGAAACGATTTTGAAGCCTGGCATGGTCGTTACGATTGAGCCGGGAATATATATCCCTGAAGTGGGTGGTTGCCGTATTGAAGATGATATCGTCATTACTGAAAATGGTAACGAGCCACTGAATTTCTCAACAAAAGAACTAATCACCTTATAAAAGGAGGAAAATTTGATGATATCCGTCAATGATTTTAAAACTGGATTGACGATTGAACTGGAAGGACAAATCTGGCAAGTGATCGAATTCCAACACGTCAAGCCAGGAAAAGGTGCCGCATTCGTTCGTTCGAAATTAAGAAACCTTGAAAATGGGAACACGCAGGAAAAAACATTTCGTGCCGGTGAAAAAGTGAACACCGCCCATTTGGATCGCAGACCAATGCAGTACCTCTATGCAGCAGGTGAAAATCACACCTTTATGGACACAGAAAATTATAATCAACTTGACATACCAGGTAACGCGATTGAGGATGAACTGAATTTCCTCAAAGAAAATATGCAAGTGACGGTATTGATTTACGACGGTAAGACATTAGGAATCGAGTTGCCAAATACCGTTGAATTGGAAGTAACCGAAACAGAGCCAGGAATCAAAGGGGACACAGCCAGTGGCGGTTCTAAGCCAGCAACCTTGGAAACAGGCTACACTGTACAGGTCCCATTCTTCGTCAACCAAGGTGATGTCCTAGTAATCAACACTAGTGATGGAAAATATGTTTCAAGAGCATAAAGATATGCAAACTATTTAATAAGACTGCTGTGAAAGCCTGATGATACAGGTTTCACAGCAGTTTTTTTGTATACCGCAACGGTCTGACTGCCGATAACCGCGTTGTAACTGCCGATAACCGCGATGTAACTGTCGATAAACGCGTTCTGACTGCCGATAACTGCGTTGTGACTGCCGATAAC
>CALGNY010000116.1 GCA_937958375.1 uncultured Bacillaceae bacterium | reverse complement strand
ATTGACTGGAAACTATTTACCTATTACAATATAACTATATTGACTCGGACAATATTTTGGTAGGTGATCAATTGATAGGTTTAGAATACATCCTTGAACTTTATGGTATGCAGCAAATTGAACTGGCCGAAAAGCTTGGAATTAAAAAGCAAAATATTAATCTTTGGATTAAAAGAAAGCAAAAGATCTCTAAAAAACATTTACCTACGTTGGAACAAATTTTTGGCATAGACGCTAAATACTTTTCAAAAGAATTAACTGATTTAGATAAACTGGAGATTCAAAAAGAAAAATTAAAGCGGGATTTACAGCCTATTATCACGAAATATGAAGAACAGTTCCTCATTGGGGAAGAAAATGATCTTGTTGAAGTGCCGGTTTATGACAAAGAGGAATTGAATCAAATAGAACACGATATTGAAAAAGCCAAACTAATTGAAAAATTTCGGAACATGCTTAATCGTGCTGAACATCAACCTTATTTAGACACATTTAAATTGGTTCTTGAACTTTTAGATAAAGCACAGCATGAACCGGTTTTCCATAAAACAATAGAAGCTTTAGCACATTATTTAGAAGTGTTACCAGATTGGGTGTCAACAGGTCCTGAACAAGATGAATTTGAAAGTGAATTATTCGAAGTATTCGATGATTATAATTACTAGATTTAAAAGGAGATGCGATGATGGACACAGCAAAGATTGGTTTTGAGGAAACACTTTGGAAAGCGGCTGACAAATTACGTGGAAGCATGGATGCATCCGAATATAAACACGTAGTCTTAGGATTGATTTTCTTAAAATACATTTCTGATAAGTTTGAAATGAAGTATAACGAGTTAGTTGAAGAAGGAGAAGGTTTTGAAGAAGACCGTGATGAATATACAGCCGAAAATATTTTCTGGGTACCGAAACAGTCACGTTGGAGCTTCATTAAAGACCGTGCGAAAGACCCGAAAATCGGTCAATATATTGACGAAGCGATGATCGAAATTGAAAAAGAAAACCCGTCACTCAGAGGTGTGTTAGATAAACGTTATGCCCGTCCTGAGATTGATAAACGCCGATTAGGAGAACTGATAGACCTCATTTCAACCATTAAATTGCACAGCAAACAAGAAAAAGACTTACTTGGTCGAGTTTATGAATATTTCTTAGGTAAGTTTGCCAGTGCAGAAGGAAAAGGCGGTGGCGAGTTCTATACGCCACAAAGTGTTGTTAAAACATTGGTTGAAATGATTGAACCTTATGAAGGACGGATTTATGACCCTTGTTGTGGCAGCGGCGGCATGTTTGTTCAAAGTGAAAAGTTTGTTGAACGCCATCAAGGAAAAATCGATAACCTCTCGATTTACGGTCAAGAATTGAATTCGACGACTTGGAAGCTTTGTAAAATGAATCTTGCTATCCGTGGAATTGAGGGGAATATCGGCGATCATCATGCGGATACGTTCCATAATGATTTACATAAAACGCTGAAAGCAGATTTCATCCTTGCCAATCCTCCATTCAATGTGAGTGACTGGGGCGGAAATGAATTAGTTGATGATGTTCGTTGGAAATTCGGTACACCACCAGCGAGCAATGCCAACTATGCATGGTTACAGCATATCATCTATCACCTAGCACCAAATGGCGCTGCTGGTATTGTATTAGCCAATGGTTCGTTAAGTTCCAATACATCGAATGAAGGGGAAATCCGTAAAAACATACTCGAAGCGGATTTAGTCGATGCCATTGTTGCTTTGCCTGACAAATTATTCTATTCAACAGGTATTCCAGTTTGTTTATGGATTTTAAACCGTAATAAGAAAAATCATCCTAAATACCGAAGCCGTGAACATGAAATTCTATTTATCGATGCCAGAAACTTAGGACAAATGGTTGACCGTCGCCTGCGTGAATTAACGGAAGAAGATATTCAAAAAATTGCAGGAACATACCGAAACTGGCGTAAACCAGATGGGAAATATGAAGACATCAAGGGATTCTGTAAATCAGCGACTTTAGAAGATGTACGTAAAAATGATTATGTATTAACTCCCGGACGCTATGTTGGAATAAGTGATGTCGAGGATGATGGTATACCATTTGAAGAAAAAATGGAAACCCTCACGAGTG
>CALGNY010000115.1 GCA_937958375.1 uncultured Bacillaceae bacterium | reverse complement strand
TATCCCACGAGAAATAAAATCGATCCCTAAATCATACCGTAAAATGATTCATAAAAAGGGGTGGCTGCATGCTGGAGCTAGAAGAGTTGCGAAAGATCGGTGTTGAGAACGGACTCGATACAGGCATGTTATATGTTGAGTGGATCGACGAAATTCCTGCCACGCATCCACAAATTTACGGAAAACAGTTTTCATCGAGCGTTGTCGATGTGAATCGAAATGGACAATTGACGATCTTTCTCTCCAAATTTTTAAAAAAGAGTGAAAGAAGGCTGGCGCTGATCCGTGCCTTAGGTTATGCTGATTTTTATAGGAGAAATCAGTTCATCACGGATTTGATGGTCAGCCGATCAGTCGTTGATTTATCCACCTACAATGAAAAATATGGTTCGAGCCTTGTTGAAGCTTGGATTAAAGCGTTCGAATCCATTTCGTTCACAACAAAGCATGGGGCTGAATTCCTTAATCTATATCGCTATATTCTTACATATAATGACAGGCTTTTGCCGTGGCAAAGACAATTGGGTGAGGAATTACTTCTCACCTATCAAAAAGAATTCATGAACCACTCGACTGCCCTGCTTCGTGAAGGGTGGGCTCGGCTTCATGAACATGTAATCATCAATGCGATGGAAATATCGGAAAAAGAAAAGTTGGAATTGATTCATTTGATTGCACAAAAGGATGATTTGCCGCTACCGGGTATCCATATCGGTCGACTTGGCAAACAATTGCTGATTGCGGCACCAAAAAAAGAACACGACCGAATCATCCGCACATATGATGATCGTAAACTGATCGAGAAGTTTTATACGGAGCGTATTCACCGACAAGAGAGGATTTCAGTTCTTTTCACGGAAACGAATCGACTTCAGACCTATAAAGATGTAAAAAACTTTCTGATTAGCCTTGCATCTCACCAATTTTATCCGATATTAGTAATAGATCATCAAAAAACGACACAAACAGGGGAATTGACAATTTATTATCAATCCTGGTATCCAATCCATAAACGATATCTTCAGCAGGTTCGACAACATCTTGAGCGGCTATGGGGAGGAAAAGTGTTCATAAAGCCAAATATGAATAAGGAATGAATGGGGGATAACGGTGAAAAAAGTTCAGAAGCAGAAAAAGGCCGTGAAAGCAAAAAAGAAGGACAAGCAACCGAGGAAGAAAAGAGGTTTGTCACTCGGAGGTAAGTACGGTCTGATCGTCATCATATCCATGTTATTTTTCGTGTTAGCCTCAGGCATTGTGTACATATTGTCCTTTCAATCTGAAGCGAATTTGGATACACAAGAAACGAAGACAGCCGTGTCGATTGACATTGGGAACATGGAGTCCGCTTTCCGTGCGAAAGATGGATTGCTCGGCGACTATATTACTTTCAAAACAAATGATTACGTCCGGCAGTATGAAGAATTAAACCAAACGTTCGGGGAGATGGAGAGCAGTGTACGTCCCCATCTAAACAATGAGCAAGAAGAATTATTGAATGAAATTGTGGCGATCAACGATGAGATCAATACGATCGTTGAAGATGAAATCATCTATGGTGTGGAGGAGCGAAATGAAGATGAAGCAATTGTTGCGAGAACGAAAGCAGCCATCATCAGCCGGGACGCAGTCGATTTATTGAGCCAGTTGACAGAAAACGTCATGGCCGATTACGAACAATCGAGAGGGGAAATGGCTTCATCGTTTCAACTCATGCAAGTCGCACTAGCAGTCGGGATCGGGGTTGCTGCCATCATTGCCATCGTGCTCTTATTGGTAGCCAACCGGATTATTCGCAGAAACATTACCTCTGTACAGATGGTCGCCAATGAAGTGGCCAAAGGGAATTTACAAGTGGATGATGTGAAAATCAAAAGCCGGGATGAGATCGCGAATTTGGCGGATTCCATTAATCAGATGAAAACAAGCCTGTATGATATTATCAATGACGTGAATCACTCCGGTCGCTCTATTACGACTCAGTCACAAGAACTGAATCGGGCAGCACTGTCCTTACGCGAAGGGAGCGAACAAATCGCTTCGACGATGGAGGAATTGTCATCCGGCGCAGAGACGCAGGCCGGCAGTGCTTCGCAAATTTCTGGGCTGACCGAAAGTCTTGTTGAAAAAATGAATCACTCCTATGAAAACAGCCAACAGATAACTGTTTCATCAGAAGAAGTTTTGAACTTGTCCACAGAGGGACGGCAGAAAATGGCTGATTCCGTTTCTCAGATGCAACAGATTCATGCGCTCGTCGAAGATTCCGTTACTAAGGTAAATGGGTTGGCAAAACAATCCGGCGAAATTTCAACCTTAGTGGAAGTCATTAAAGATATTGCTGATCAGACAAATTTACTCGCACTGAATGCTGCAATCGAAGCAGCCCGTGCAGGGGAACATGGAAGAGGATTTGCGGTAGTGGCGGATGAAGTCCGGAAGCTTGCTGAACAAGTCGGAAATTCCGTCAATGACATTACACAAATCGTCACAGAAATCCAGACTGAATCGGATGCCGTATCAAAAGCATTGGAAACAGGTTATCAGGAAGTTTCGGTTGGGACAAAACAAATTCATTCGACCCAGCAATCCTTTGAAGGAATCGACGCAGCCATTTCGCAAATGGCCGGACAAATCCAAGAGATTACGGCAAACCTAAAAGGCGTACTCGATGAAAGTGTCGATATGAATCGGTCGGCCGAAGAGATTGCATCCATTTCGGAAGAGTCCGCTGCAGGTATTGAAGAAACAGCTGCATCCGTTGAGGAAGCAAGCAATTCGATGGAGGGCATCACACAAGTCGCCAGCGAATTGAATCAATTGGCAGAAGAATTGAATAGAAAAGTAGGAAAGTTTCATTTATAATAGATGAAAATGAAAAGACTGTTGAAAAGCAGTCTTTTCTTTTACCCACATTTAAGAGGAGGATGCTGCGTGCGAATCGTCTCAATCTGTCCGAGCAATACAGAAATCATGGCCTACTTGGGGTTAATGGATCTAGTTGTCGGTGTTGATGATGATTCTGATTGGCCGAGTGAAGTGAATGACCTTCCGAAAGTCGGTCGGGATCTATCTGTTGATATGGATGCGGTTGAACGGCTGAACCCTGATTTAGTGCTTGCTTCACTGAGTGTGCCGGGTATGGAGAAAAATATCGAAGGATTGAAGGAGAAGAATTTGCCGTATGTCATTCTGGATCCCAATTCCTTAGAAGAAATCGGACAAGATATTCTCACGGTCGGGAAATTGACCGGGCATGAAGAGAAGGCTAAGCAAGTTTACACAGACTATGTTGAAAAAATTGAATCTTACCGGAAAATCGCCTCGACGATTCCCAAGAAGAAACGAATTTACTGGGAATGGTGGCCCAAACCGATTTTTACACCAGGTCGTAAAAACTGGCTGACCGAAATCAGTGAGTTGGCTGGGGCTGAAAATGTGTTTGCAAAGTATGAAGATGCCAATATCCAAACGGAATGGGAAGAAGTACGTGAGGAAAATCCAGATGAAATTTGTATGGTTTGGGTTGGTGTACAAGAAAAGAAAATGAATCCAGCCATCATCAAAAAACGTGAACATGCCGAACAAGTGAAGGCAATTCAAACGGACCGTATTCATGTATTGGAGGAATACTTATATTGCCGCCCGTCCCCACGACTGATGGAAGGACTCGAAAAGTTAGCGAAAATTTTGCACCCAACCGTTTTTGAAACATCACAATAAATCAGACATAAAGCGAGGGATATCATGTGAATGAAGAAGCACTTCCAGAAGAGCAATCGATCGGAGCAGCCTTCAAACAAGGAACGATTGCCGGTGTACCGATTTGTCTGGGCTATATGCCGATTGCTATCGCATACGGTGTGTTGGCCAGCCAGTCCGGATTGACGATTTTTGAAACGACCATGATGAGTGTCCTAGTGTTTGCCGGTGCCGCTCAATTCATGGCAGCAAACATGTTTGCCCAAGGAGCACTGTTTTTACAAATCGTCGTTGCAACCTTTGTGTTGAATTTCAGGCATTTTATTATGAGTATGTCGTTGATGAATCAATTCAAACACTACTCGCTACCATGGAAATTTGGTTTATCCCTCGGTTTGACCGATGAAACCTTTGCCGTATCCGCTTTACATAAAAAGCAAGCCAAAAAAGAGAATAGTATGTTTTTTTATTTGGCTCTGATTTTGATTGCCTATTTGTCTTGGGTGTTCGGAAGTCTTGCCGGCGCCCTGCTGGGTGAAGTCGTTCCTTCACAACTAAGCGACAGTATGGGAATCGCCTTGTATGCCATGTTCATCGGGTTACTTGTACCTTCCGTCAAAAAAGAGTGGCGCCTCGGATTGATTGCGATTTTAGCCATGATCTTGAACTACTTTTTCAGTCGAAAAGTAGGACTGGATACCGGGTGGGCAATTGTTTTGGCTACAATCTTCGGTAGTTTGGCAGCCATTCCGTTGATGAAAGAGGAGGCGATCGAATGACAATGCTTACGATTGTAGGAATGGCGATCGTTACGATGGTACCCCGATTCATTCCTGCTTTTATCATGGATCGAATCGCTTTAAAACCATGGTTGAACAAATGGTTGAATGCCATTCCATTTGCTGCATTAGGAGCGTTGATTTTCCCGGGAGTCATGACTGTCATCGAAAGTGATCCATGGATTGGAATTGTGGGTGGATTGGTTGCGGCCGCCATTGCCCTCTTGAATCTGAATGTCATTTTTTCCGTAATCGGAGCGATCGTTGCCGTTTATTTATTGACGATGTGATTGATCTAACCTTTCGTTTGAGCACGATGCTCAAGTGAAAGGTTTTTTCTTATACGAAAAATTAACCGTTTTAACCGCGTAGGTAAATTTCTCTCTAAGAAACCGTTTACTTTTTTGAGAACTGGGGAAGGATTTATTAAAGAGATTTAAGGAAAGGAGTTAAAAAAAGAATCATTGCTGGCTATTTGGGCACAAATTACACACTAAAACCGTGAAACATCAAGTGAAACCTACGTATACTATCATAAAACAAGTAAATTCCTAAATTTTAAACCGGACACCTGAGTAACAGGGAATCGATAATCATATGAAAAACACCCAGATGAGTCTTCGCGACTAGCGAAGTTCCAATACACCTCTCTCAAAACAGATGGTTTTCCCTGGCACACGAACCTGCCAGGGAATTTTTTCAAATTGATATCGTCAGAAAATTATTGCAATTTGGTAATAAATTTAGGATAATAAAATTAAAGGAGATAAGGGGGCTTGGGAATGAAAAAACAGTATACCTCTTATAAGTTATCAAGATTGCATTTTTCTAATGGTCACATGCCGATGAAGGCACGAAAAGACATGAAATACGAAATCAAATTAGCTGCGAGACTAATTTTGGACGAAGCCATTTATCAATGGAACAAATCTCACTTGGAAAAACGGATCAATGTTGCGATTGATACGGAAGATATAGAAGCATTCAATGACTTAAGTAAGCAGTACGCTGAATACGTTATTCATGAATAATACAATTGATTTGTAAAAAAGCTACCTATTGGGTGGCTTTTTTGTTACAATGAGATTACAAAAATATTACGAAAACGTAAAGAGGGTTCATCATGAGACTTTCACATAAGCTTGTCATTTTTAGTTTAATTGTCTTGGTTTTGGCCGGCTGCCAGACCCATGCTAAAACAACAGCAACTTACGATACGATACATAGTGAACAAGAAAATAAAGAAAAAGTGCCGGAAAGAGGAACGTTGAATCAAGTAGAAAATGATGAATTGGCGAAAGCGGTAGCAGGGGAAGTAAATCAGGATGGCATCACCGTTGTTGCGGATCCGGATTCCCCCCTTGTGATCGTCAATAAAGATCGCATGCTGCCAGAAGGTTATGAGCCAACTGATTTAGTGATCCCAAATGTGCCTTTTCAAGCTGTAAACGAGGAACGGAAACACCTTCGTTTGCCCGCAGCCGAGGCATTGGAAGAGCTATTTGCCGCAGCAGAAGAAGCTGGTGTTGAATTGGTTGCCGTATCAGGCTTCAGACGATATGAGACGCAGGAGTTTTTATACAACTACAGTGTTGAGCAAAATGGAGAGGAATACGCCAACAAATATTCTGCACAACCGGGTCACAGCGAACACCAGACCGGTTTGGCCATGGATGTCTCAACAGCTTCCATTGCCTTCCGATTGGTCGAAGAATTTGAAGAGACCCCGGAAGGTCAATGGATCGAAGAAAATGCACACCAATACGGTTTCGTGGTCCGCTATCCAAAAGGCAAAAGCGAAATCACCGGATATAACTATGAACCGTGGCATTTACGTTATGTCGGGGAAGAAGTCGCAACCGAAATCGCTGAACAGAACATGACGATTGAGACTTACTTTGGATTGGTTGAATAAACCTAGTCACGATTCTTTAATTTGGTGAAATAAAGGATGTTTATTTGCTCAAACTTGTCATGAAGTTTGAGTTTGGTGAAATAAACCTAATTTATTTGCCCGAACTCGTGATGGGGCTTGAGTTTGGTGAAATAAAAGAAGTTTATTTGCTCGAACTTGTGATGGGGC
>CALGNY010000114.1 GCA_937958375.1 uncultured Bacillaceae bacterium | reverse complement strand
CTGTTGATTAACAACTTCAGTCTGCTGAAGTTTATGCTGTCAAACACAACAAAAAAGACCAGCCTCTCCCGACTGGTCTCTCATGTAAACTCGACTATTCCGTTATTTTCGTCCGCGCAGTAGGCATAGCTTTCAACCGCTCAACGGGGATTTGCTCCCCAGTTTCCTCGCACACGCCATATGTGCCTTCATAGATTTTTTGCAATGCATGTTCGACTTCTTCCAATTGCTCGCGGTCTCGGTGATAAAGCGTCATATCTTTTTGACGTTCGAATAACTCTGTGCCCTGGTCGCCGGGATGTGTTTCATCAAATGAATTCAACTCGCCGACAGAACCTTCCATTAAATCCTCTTGTTCGAGGTAGCGTTTGATCCGTTCTTCCAAATCGCGTTTTTCATCCAATAATGTATTTTTAATTTCTTCTAAATCTTGCTTGTCCATATGATGAATCACTCCTGATTTGTTATTTTGCCACCACTCCAATTGTGCAACGTGATAAACAAATCAATCGATCGTTCTCGTCCTTGATTTCAATTTCCCAAACCATCGTCGTCCGGCCGACATGTCTCGGTGTTGCATAAGCATAAATCGTTCCATCACGTTTGCTTTTGATGTGGTTGGCGTTGATTTCGATGCCAAAGACAGTATATTTTTCCGGATCGACATTGAGAAAACCACCCAAACTGGCGGCGGATTCAGCTAATGCAACAGAGGCTCCACCGTGCAAATAGCCCATTGGCTGGTGAACAGTCGGTGATACAGGCATCGATAGAACCACTTTATCTTTTGTTCCTTCTAATACCTCAATTCCCAACGTTTCAAACAACGTACCTTCCAAATTCATTTTCGGTAGCTCCTCTCAATTTTCCCTTTTTACAAGAACCTTATTCGATTAAAGTGTAAACACATGAGCAAGCAAGAAAGATAATCCATACAACAATCCATAAAACGTATTCGTCTGAGCCGTATATTTCATCGCAGGCATCATGCCGAGCGGCGTATCATTTTCTTGGAATGTTTTCACCGCGTCATAAGCTTTTTTCACACTAAGGAAAACAAGCAGTCCCCATATCGGCATCATACCGGTTACCATGAAAATGATTGCACACAAATAAGCCGTAATGAAAAATCCAGCCAAGATGCGAATCGCATTTTTTCGGCCGACTAAAATCGCAATCGTTTTCCGGCCATGCTCTTGATCGCCCACTCGGTCACGTATGTTATTGGAAAGCATAATCGCACCGATCAATATAGCAATCGGAATCGTCAGCAACAGCAACTCACCTGTGACCGTACCCGTTTGAATATAAAAGCTGATTCCGATGATAATCGTCCCCATGAAAAATCCAGAGAACAATTCACCGAACGGCGTGTAAGCAATCGGAAGCGGGCCGCCCGTATATAGGTAACCAAATAACATAGATACCGAACCGATCACGGCGATCCAAAATGTCGTTTCCATACATATGTAAAAACCAAGTACAACGGCAATTCCATAAAATATAAAGGCCAAATTCCGCACTTTTTCCGGAGGCACACCATCACGAACGATGGTCCCACCGATCCCGACCGACTGATCATTGTCGAGTCCTTTTTTGAAATCATAGTATTCATTAAACATATTGGTCGCCGCCTGAATTAGCATGGAAGCCACCAACATGGCGAAAAATAAGCCAAAATGTAGTTCAGTCTCCAAACTCGCAATCATCGTCCCGATAAAAACAGGTGCAAAAGATGCGGTTAACGTGTGCGGTCGAATCATTCGCCACCACACTTGGAAGCCAGGCTTTTCTTGAAGTGCATCTCGGATGGAATTATTGCTGGACATGTAAATTTTCCCTCTCTCTCCCATAAATCAATCATTAACCTAAAATAAGTTTAGTGAAAGCCTACGGGTATGTCAATGTGAATAGCTTTTGAACGGATTTAATGAAATATACTGAAAATAGATGGGCGGGTGCAAGGAGTTATATGTGCGTGAACTGCTTCTCTCAAAACCACAGCATCTGGAAAAGCTTGACGAACATCTATCCACTTCATCTGAATCTCCACCAGTATTGTTAGTTATATTATATCATGATATATCGCTTGAACTAACGTAACTGGAAAGTTTGAAATGTTTTTTAATCAATTATGGAATTGGTTTAACCATTCAAAATAGAGGATTATTTGATGGATAGACGTTGATATCGTGGTATAATTGCAGAAGAAAGATTAAAAGAGCATACACTCATAAAGATCGCCCATTACATCCATGGAACGGTCATTATAGACTGAATCCTGCAAGTTTGTGGCTCGGCAGCTTAGGAGATAATCCCTCACGTACCGTTCAAAGCGCATGAGGGATTATTTTTATGGTTTTTAGAGAAACGATATACGCCACTAATATCCCGATCAACCTATAATTCGCCGCTCGAGTTGCACGGTGCGAGGCTTGGGTTGCACGTTCCACCACTCAAGTTGCACGGTGCGAGGCTTTCCCTCATCCAATCCAATGCTTGTTCTTGTCCACACCCACAAAAAGACATACAATAAAAAAATAAACCGTTTTTAAAAAGCACAAACGGAGTTTTCCAGACAAATATAAGGAAGTGAAAAATACAATGAATGGACAGGAACGAAAAAACATTCGGCAAGGTGTTGAGGTGGATATTGTTTTAAAACAGGATCAACGGACCGGAAAAACGACTCGCGGAATTGTAAAAGACATCCTGACAAAGTCATCGCATCATCCACACGGAATTAAAGTTCGATTACAAGACGGACAAGTCGGCAGAGTGAAAAGCATCATCGATCAATGACCGAGCTGAAAAATGGATATAAGTGAACGGGTGCTTGAGTTTAATCAGACCCTCTAAAGTAGAACTTCTAATTAAATGGAAGTTTTATTTTTTTTACCTCTTTTAAACCAATGCTTATTCTTGTCCACACCCTCAAAAAGCCTTACAATATAGTGTGGGTACTTTTTAGTAGGTTATAGTTGGAGGAATATAGATGATTCAGATCGAGAAAACATCGGTACATGATCAGCTGCTACAGGCGAAAAGGCAAGCGGCGGATTATGGGCAAGTCGAGGTTTCGCTTGTTGAGCCGGTGAATCATATACATGCATTTCAATTTTTTTCATTAACGAAGGCTTTAGGCAATCGGATCTTTTGGAAAAATCCGAATGGTGAACTGACGATTGCAGGTGTGGGTGCACATCGCACGTTCACTGCAGAAAAAGGCGCCGATCGTTTTCAGTCGATCCGCAAGCAATGGGAGGCTTTTTTGGAGAAGTCTCTAATTGATGATACAACCGAACAAGGAACGGGGCCATTATTGTTTGGTGGCTTTTCCTTTATGAATAAAGCAATTGAAGATGACAGCACATGGAGAGCGTTCGCGACGGGCGAGATGATTCTTCCGAAGTGGATTCTCACGACGAAAGATAGCCAGTCGTATTTGACGTATCATGTCACTGTTGATGACCAAACGGACGTTGATGAGACTTTTCATCAATTTGAAGAAATGAAATCGAAGCTGTCGCAACCTAGGCTAGCAATCAATCACCAGCCGAAACAAGTCCGCACAGCCGACCAGCATAGCTATGAACACTGGGAGGCCCTCATCAACGAGGCGGTTGAGGCTATCACTAATCAGTCGCTAGAAAAAGTCGTTATGGCACGGAAAATGGATGTGGTGTATGATGCCAACATCCCACTGGATCGTGTCATCAAGCGAATGATGGACAAGCAGACGAACAGTTATATTTTTGTGATCGAAAAAGAAGATGACGCATTTATCGGGGCAACACCGGAGCGACTTGTCCAAGTGGAAGGCAACGAACTATTATCTGCCTGTCTTGCCGGAACCACCGCACGGGGCGAGACCGAGGAAGAGGACGAGATGCTCGCATGGCAACTACTCAATGACTCGAAAAACCGTGAAGAACATGACTATGTCGTGCAGATGATTCGGGAGTCGGTTGCCCCATATTGTGAAAACTTTAACATTCCAGATACACCGGTGATTTATTCGTTAAAATCATTGCAACATTTATTCACACCCGTCACAGCCAAACTCAAGAAAGACGCGACGATCCTAGACTTGGTCAAACAACTGCATCCGACGCCGGCATTAGGTGGGGAGCCACGAAACAAGGCTCTTCAATTTATTGATGAAAAAGAACCATTCGACCGAGGCTGGTATGCCGGACCGGTTGGCTGGTTGGATGCGAAGTTTGACGGCGAATTTGCCGTGGCCATCCGCTCAGGCGTCGTTCAACAAAACAAAGCAACCCTATTCGCCGGATGTGGCATCGTAAAAGATTCCGATCCACAAGCAGAATATGAAGAAACGCGCTTAAAATTCTCACCGATGCTTGAGGCTTTGGGAGGTCAATCATCATGAATATGGGCGAAGCAACCAGATATTTAACCAACTTTGTCGATGAGCTGGCCCGAAATGGACTCAAGCACGTTGTCATTTCGCCGGGCTCCCGCTCGACTCCCTTGGCGCTCACATTCACCGAGCATGGCGACATCCAGGAGTGGATCCATTTCGATGAACGGTCGTCAGCCTTTTTGGCGCTCGGGATGGCCAAATCGACACAAGAACCTGTGGCATTACTCTGTACATCCGGCACGGCAGCAGCAAATTACTATCCAGCAATCGTTGAAGCGTACTATAGTCGTGTGCCGCTGATTGTCCTGACGGCTGATCGGCCACATGAATTGCGCGACAACGGT
>CALGNY010000113.1 GCA_937958375.1 uncultured Bacillaceae bacterium | reverse complement strand
CGATAAACGCTTCCTAACTGTTGATAACAGCCAGCTAACTGTCGTTAAACGGCTCCTAACTGCTGTTAAACACGACCTGACTGTTGATAAACGTGTGCCAATTGTCGTTAATCGCAATCTAACTGATGATAAAACTACCCACTCAAACGAAAAAAGCAGGCGGCCGCCTGCTTTTCTACAATAAATCCTTCCCATTCGCCCAACGCTCGCTCATGTATTTTTCATGTTCCCCTGTATTGGCGTTGAGATAAAGTGTCTCACGGAACAACTCGCTCTCTACGGCAACTTTCCATATCGGGAGGTATGCTGGATAAACGTCGACGATCTCGTGTCTTGGTTTTTTCAAAATATAGGAGCGGTTGATCTGATTTTCTTGCACATCCTTCAGGTATTTCCTTTCACAATCATCCTTGTCAATCCGCTTCCGTACCGCGCAATCCTCATCAATCTCAATCCCTTGCATCTTCGGCACCTTTTGAAAAACGCCTCGATAACCTGATACGGCATCGACGAAAATGATATTCGGAATCTTTTTCGGCGAAAAGGGTGGCCGGTCCGCAATTACGAACGTTTTCGCGAGCCACAACGGGTGGTACAGCAATTCTTTTTCAACAATCTGCTCACGCACCTGTTCCTTGTTGACTTTCAATTTATGTTTAATCCCTAGATTTTTATAAACAAACTGATGAAGATTCTCATCCGTTACGACTTGCCAATCACCAATTTGCTTGACCCTCAATCTTTTCTTGGTAAGCATCGTGCTCACTCCTTCTCATCAGTTCGCGTCATCTAAATGCGTATGATAAAAGTCGACCAATTCTTCTTTCTCTTTCGGTGGTGGTGCGGTCATCAGACTCACCACAATCATGAATGCAAGCGAAATCGGTGCGGCGATGATCGGCTCGGCGTTCGTAGGTAAGACACCTGACGTAATCAAGATGACAAACGTGATCGCACCGCTCAACATGCCGGCCAGTGCGCCTTGTGTATTCGCTCGTTTCCACCAGATGCCAAGCACGATCGGGAAACCGAACGACGATAACAAGAAGCCGCCGACCCAGCCGACCATGATGGCGATCAGCCCAGGAGGATCAATCGCGATCAGAATGCCGACGATACTTGCTGCTATCATGACGACGAGCCCAAGCCCTGTGACGAACCGCTCAGATGCCTGCTTATTGATATATCCTTTGTAAATATCATGCGCGATTGCAGCGGAAATGGCGAGAAGCATCGCGTCAGCTGAAGACATAATTGCCGCCAACAGCCCCGCCAGCATGATTCCGCCTAAAATTGCCGGTAAATAATGTTCAATGACGGAAACAAAAATCATATCGGTATTATCCAATGTATCGACAATGCCGAGGCTTGCACCGGCAGAAGTTACGATAAATCCACCGACGAACAACGTCAAATAAATCAAACATGCCCACATCGACGTCCGACGGGCAATTTTAGCACTCCGGGAAGCGAAGTTACGCATCACAACAGAAGGCGAAATAATACCAAACCACAAAAATGCAATAAACAATCCGAAATAAGACATCCACGGTTGCGTAATGTCTCCGAATCCTGGATCAGCGCTCAGCGCATCACTGATCAATGTGCCGAACCCGTTGTGACTCATCAAAATGGCTATCGCCAAAATGACGATTCCGGCAATCATGATCATTCCCTGGATCAAGTCGGTGTATGTGATCGCCCACATGCCACCCAGCGCAGCATATAACGTAAAGCCCAATCCTAAAACGATCACCGCAGTCGTATAGTCGATCCCCAATACATGGGAACCGATGATGCCGGATGCGGTAAGCTGCGGAACCATGTAAAACGTCATTCCAATACACACAATGACAGCAGCCAAAATCTGAACCGAACTTCCAAAACGCTGTTTAAAAAACTCTGGAACCGTTTTCACACCTGAGCGACGAATTTGCCCAGAGATCAAAAACATTGCAAAAGGCATAATGGCGATGACACCAAATGCATATGTGAAAAAATAAGGAACGCCGAGGGCAACCCCCGAACCAACCGCTCCAAGCAGCGAACTCGAACTGGCAACAGCAGCAAAGATGGCAAAAGCACCGACAAATGTATTGATACTTTGTCCTGCTGTAAAATAGTCACTTTCCGATTGTCTGGCCCGGCGATAAAAATAAATGCCGATCACCGTCATAACAATTAAATAAATAAACATAATAATGGATTCCGTTACTTGCATGGCTTTTCCCTCCTTACGACAACTTATGAATTGCTTCCTTCTTCAATTTTCTCGATCCAAACCACATAGACAATCGCCAACAGAAACCAATAAAATAGCCCCGCAAACATGAGCCAACCGACTAATGAAATTCCAAATACATAAATATCTGTCGGCCACCAAGCGAATACCAAGACAGCATAAAGGACCAAGAAAATCATCAGGATCAAACCAGGATCTTTAAACTTCGATCTGGATGCCATGTTTTCCACCTCCTTTAAAGTTGCAGATTAACCTACTGGAGTGGAGCTCGTATCGTACATCACTACAGCGTATGAAATGAAGCCAATGACTATTAATGCGATGAAGCGCATCGACAGGTCTCAGCAGTTAATAATCTGATTCGCGTGATTTTTTAAAAAATCCTGTCCAATAATCAAAAATCATCCTTTTTTCCTAAAAAAAAAGCTACCCCATCCGAAGATGAGATAGCTCTTACTTACAAAATGTTGTTATTGTTGTACTAACCAATCAGCAATTTCTTCTGCGTCGCCTTCTTCAACGTTCTGAGCTGGCATTTGACCTTTTCCATTTAGGATGATGTCTACGATTTCACCTGCATCATAGCTATCACCAACGCCAGTCAATTCTGGTCCAGTTCCACCAGATAGGTCTCCACCGTGACAAGATGCACAGTTTTGTTGATAAAGCTCTTCACCTTGACCAGTGTCTCCACCGCCAGCAGCTTCTTCGCCGCCACCGTTTCCACCGTCGCCGCCGCCATCATCGCCGCCACCACAAGCAGCTAGGACAAGCATACTACCAAAAATAGCTGTCAATAATTTCTTTTTCATGATTGCTGACCTCCTTAATATGTTTGTAATTTATGTTTCCCTAAACGTTCAAAAATTAATCAACTAATGAACGTAAATAGGCATCGATAAACAAATCCAGTTCCCCGTCGATCACCGCTTGCGTATTCCCGTTCTCGACGTTGGTCCGGTGGTCTTTCACCATGTTGTACGGATGGAAAACGTAGGAACGAATTTGGCTTCCCCAGCCAATTTCTTTTTGTTCGCCACGAATTTCAGCCATTTCTTGCTGTTGTTTTTCAATTTCCAATTGATACAATTTCGATTTCATCATTTTCATCGCTTGCTCACGGTTTTTGATTTGCGAACGTTCTGACTGACACGTCACGACCGTCCCAGTCGGCTCGTGAGTCATCCGTACCGCCGAATCCGACGTGTTGACATGTTGTCCACCTGCTCCACTCGACCGGTACGTATCGATCCGCAAGTCTTCCGGTTTGATTTCGATTTCGACATCTCCCGAAAACTCGGGAACCACTTCACAGGAAGCAAATGACGTATGTCGTCTGCCGGAAGAGTCGAATGGCGAAATCCGAACTAAGCGGTGAACGCCTTTTTCAGCTTTTAAGTACCCATAAGCATTATGCCCCTTGATCAGTAGCGTCACGCTTTTTACGCCCGCTTCATCACCAGGCAAATAATCCATCGTTTCTACTTTAAACCCTTTTTTCTCCGCATAACGCGTGTACATTCTGAGTAAAATCGAAGCCCAATCTTGTGACTCCGTACCACCGGCTCCTGGATGAATTTCCAAGATGGCGTTGTTTTTATCATAAGGTTCACTCAAAAGAATCTCTAGCTCAAAAGCATCGAGATCCTTTGCCAACTGTTCCATGCTTTCATTGAGGTCTTCGAATAACTCAGCATCGTCCTCTTCTTTCACCAATTCATAGGACACTTCAACGTTCTCCAGATTTTCTTGGTGTTTGTCGAACGCTTGGACCGTCTGCTTGATCCCGTTCACCTCATCGATGACTTCTTGGGCTGCATCGTTGTCATCCCAAAAACCTGGCTGAGTCATCTGCTCTTCCAACTCCTGAATGCGTTTCCGCTTTTCAGGTAAGTCAAAGAGACCTCCTATAATTTTCGAGTTTGTTGTTCATTTTTTCGATTTCTTGTTTGATTTCTGTTAAATCCATACTTTCACCTCGGCTCATTATTTAATCCTCTACCCGTATTATAACACGGTTAAACATCCCTAAAACTGAACATTCGGTTACAAAACGGCTGGATTGGTGGTATGGCTGGATTTTTAGGCGAAAAAATGGGCCCATTCTTGGAAAATATGTGATCGAGTGGGTGGTATTTGCGACCTTAAGGGGTGGATATACGACCTTGAGCTCGATATATGCGCCCAGGTAGTCAATTTATGTGACCTTCAGCGGAATATATGTGCCCACTC
>CALGNY010000112.1 GCA_937958375.1 uncultured Bacillaceae bacterium | reverse complement strand
CTCGACGATCTAGAAGGAGGAAATTAATCGATGCGTAAACCAATCATCGCAGGAAACTGGAAAATGAATAAATTAGCCGCAGAAGGTGCCCGCTTTGTCATGTCAATGCGCGAAGACGTCCCAGATGGCTCCAAAGTCGATACCGTCATTTGTGCACCGTTTATTCACCTGCCATTTTTGACCGAAGCGGCTCGTGAAACACCGATCCGAGTCGGTGCCCAGAACATGCATTATGAAAAAAGCGGTGCGTATACAGGCGAAGTCAGCCCAGAGATGTTGGAAAACATTTTGGTCGATTACGTCATCCTCGGGCATTCAGAGCGCCGTCAATATTTCCATGAAGATGATGAACTCATCAACAAAAAAGTAAAAGCAGCGTTACAAAACGAGTTATTGCCGATTGTTTGTGTCGGTGAATCACTTGAACAACGTGAAAATGGTGAGACGAACCAGTTTGTGAAAAAACAAGTGAAGGCAGCATTTGAAGGCGTCCGTCCTGGCGATGCGAAAAAATCTGTCATCGCCTACGAACCGATTTGGGCGATCGGTACAGGAAAAACCGCATCGAGCGAAGATGCCAACGAAGTATGTAAAACGATTCGTGAAACACTGACGGAATTGTACAATGAACAAGTTTCACAAGAAGTGCGCATTCAGTACGGTGGTAGTGTGAAGCCGGAAAATATTGAGGAATTACTGTCGATGTCAGACATCGATGGTGCATTAGTCGGTGGCGCAAGCTTGGAAAAAGAATCATTCTTGCAATTATTGGAGGCAGGAGCGAATGCAAACTAACCCACTAGCAGCCCTGATCATCTTAGATGGTTATGCATTACGGGACGAAGAATTTGGAAACGCAGTCAAACAAGCACATACACCGAATTTCGATCGTTACTGGAAACAATTTCCGACAACGACGTTGAAATCCTCCGGAGAAGCAGTCGGCTTACCAGAAGGTCAAATGGGAAATTCGGAAGTCGGGCATCTGAATATCGGTGCTGGTCGAATCGTTTATCAAAACTTAACGCGAATCAATGTCGCCATTCGAGACGGAAACTTTTTCAAAAACGAAGCATTTTTAAACGCTGTCGATCATGTGAAAAAACATCAAAGCTCCTTGCACATTTTCGGACTCCTTTCCGATGGTGGCGTCCATAGCCATATCGATCATATTTTTGCATTACTAGATGTTGCGAAGAAGCAAGAGGTCGAAAACATTTACGTTCATGCCTTTTTGGATGGTCGCGATGTCGGACCGAAGACAGCGGTCGATTATTTGGCGCAACTGGATGAAAAGCTTGAGGATGTACCGAATGCAAGACTGGCAACGATTACTGGGCGTTATTATGCGATGGATCGTGACCACCGCTATGACCGGGTCGAAAAAGCATATCGGGCGATTCGTTTCGGTGAAGGAGCAGCTGCTGAGGATGCGATTGAAGCGGTCAAGGCATCCTATGACGAGGGCGTTTATGATGAATTTGTCCAACCGATCGTCATGCTCGATGACAACGGCGAACCTTTTTCCCGAGTAGAAAATGGGGATGCGATCATTTTTGCTAATTTCCGACCGGACCGGGCGAACCAGTTGACCGATGTCTTCATCCATAACCGATTCGAAGTATTTGCGAATGACTATGAACTTTTGGATGACTTGCATATGGTGACAATGACCCGCTACGACAAGGATTTTGATGTCGGTGTCGCGTTCCCGCCAAATCAGCCACAAGATACAATCGGTGAAGTGGTTGCCCGGAACGGAATGACACAGCTTCGGATTGCCGAGACGGAAAAATATCCGCATGTCACGTATTTTATGAGTGGCGGAAGGCAACAGGAATTTGAAGGGGAGAAGCGGATTTTGATCGATTCGCCAAAGGTCGCGACCTATGATCTGAAACCGGAAATGAGTGCGTATGAAGTCACCGATGCCTTGCTGGAAGTCTTGGCAAAAGAACCACCGAATCTGATCATCTTGAACTTTGCGAACCCCGACATGGTCGGCCATTCTGGTAAACTCGAACCAACGATTAAAGCGGTCGAGACGGTCGATGAATGTCTGGGTCGGATTGTCGATCGGATTCTTGAGTTAGGCGGCCGGGCAGTCATTACGGCGGATCACGGGAATGCCGATCAAGTCATGAATGAGGACGGCAGCCCGATGACGGCCCACACGACATACCCCGTACCTGTGATTGTGACGGATGAAGGCTTATCGCTTCATGACGGTGGTATTTTGGGTGATCTCTCGCCAACAGTATTGGAATTGCTTGGGATCAAGCAGCCAGGTGAAATGACAGGAACGAGTTTAATCAAAACGGAAAATCAATAGAATATGAAGGAGCGAACTGTTATGCCTTATATTGTCGATGTTTATGGTAGAGAAGTATTGGATTCACGCGGAAACCCGACTGTCGAAGTGGAAGTGTTGACAGAGTCTGGTGGCTACGGCCGTGCTTTAGTTCCAAGTGGGGCTTCCACCGGGGAGTATGAAGCTGTTGAATTGCGCGATGGCGATTCGGATCGCTACTTAGGTAAAGGCGTCGAGCAAGCGGTCAAAAACGTCAATGACATCATCGCCCCGGAAATCGTTGGCTTCGATGTGACCGAGCAAGTGGACATCGACCAAATGATGATTGAGCTGGATGGCACGGAAAACAAAGGGAACCTCGGTGCAAACGCAATCCTCGGTGTTTCTATGGCAGTTGCACATGCGGCGGCTGATTATTTGGGCCAACCGCTCTATAAATACTTGGGCGGATTCCAAGCGACCACATTACCAACGCCGATGTTGAATATCTTAAACGGTGGCGAACATGCGGATAATAGTGTCGATATCCAGGAGTTTATGATCATGCCAGTCAGCGCACCAACCTTCAAAGAAGCGCTTCGGACTGGTGCGGAAGTTTTCCATGCCTTGAAAAAAGTTCTGAAAAACAAAGGCTACAATACAACGGTCGGTGATGAAGGTGGATTTGCTCCGAACTTGAAATCCAATGAAGAAGCTTTGGAGACGATTGTTGAAGCTGTCAAAGAGGCAGGCTATGAAATCGGAACGGATATTCAATTGGCGATGGACGTCGCGGCATCCGAAATGTTTAACGACGGAAGCTATGAATTAAAAGGTGAAGGCATTACGAAGACAGCTGATGAAATGGTCGATTGGTATGAAGAATTGGTGAATAAGTATCCGATCGTTTCGATTGAAGACGGTTTGGATGAAAACGATTGGGAAGGCTTCAAAAAGCTGACCGATAAAATTGGCGACCGTGTCCAGCTTGTCGGCGATGACCTGTTTGTTACGAATACGAAAAAGCTCGCCCAGGGCATTGAGCAAGGCATCGCAAACTCCATTTTGATTAAGGTCAATCAAATCGGTACATTGACCGAAACATTTGAAGCGATTGAAATGGCGAAACGTGCTGGATATACAGCCGTCATCTCTCACCGCTCCGGTGAAACCGAAGATGCGACGATCGCTGACATTGCGGTTGCGACCAACGCTGGTCAAATCAAAACGGGTGCACCATCCCGTACCGACCGTGTCGCGAAGTATAATCAATTGTTGCGCATTGAAGACTACCTCGGTGCAACCGGAAAATACGCAGGTGGAGCAGCGTTTTATAATCTGAGAAAATAATGGTTATATGAAGGCCTATAGACTGATTACAGTTTATAGGCCCTTTCATACCAGAAGAGATTAATTTGAGGAGTAAGTATTGAAAGTTATGCGTTTAACATTGAAGGTCTTGAAATTAGTGTCAATGGTTCCTGAATTAACATTGAAGGGCTACGGAGTCACCATCGAAGGTAGCCGAATAAACATTTAAGATGGCAGAATTAACGTTGAAGGCCGCCAACCAATTATTTAAGGTTACCACATCAGTTTAAATCCTTTGAAGAGCCTCAACATTTTGTGTACAAACTGAGAAAATCTTTGAGCCCAGATCTCTGAGGGTGTCACTACGTAAAAAGAATGACTAGGTACAGAAACTCATTTTTAACGTCTAAATAAGTTAATAATTGACGTGTTAACTGAAATCGCTTACATTTATATAATAATTAATTGAATTTTCTCATAAATATAAAGTAATTAACTAAAAGGAGGGGGAGTCATGAATTTAACAAAGCATATTGTGTTGGCATTGCTTTTAGGGATTGTTATAGGGCTGGGTCTTAATTTCTGGGCCCCGAGCGCATTTGGTCCAATAGATACGTATTTCTTTACACCAGTCGGGGAGATATTCTTGCGATTGATCCAAATGTTAGTTGTGCCGATTGTGTTTGTCTCCTTGGTCATCGGTACGGCTTCATTAGGTGACCCGAAAAAATTAGGACGTATCGGTGGGAAAACGATTGCATTCTTTTTAGTTTCAACCGCTATTGCGATAACGATTGCGATGACACTTGCACTCATCGTAAAACCTGGAGAGCGTGGTCTGATCGATACCAGTGGAATCGAATACGAAGCAAGCGAAGCACCTTCAGTAGTCGATACGTTACTGAATATTATTCCAACGAATCCAGTTGAAGCGATGGTTAACGGAGAAATGCTGCAAATTATCTTTTTTGCCATCCTTGTAGGTATTGCATTGGCGATGGTCAATACAAAAACAGATTTGATACAACGTTTTTTTGATCAAGCATTTGATATCATTATGTATATTGTTCGACTCGTCATGTACACCGCACCGATTGGGGCATTCGGTCTAATTGCTTCTGCTGTGGGAGCTGCGGGATGGGATGCGATTAAGTCCCTTGCCGCATACTTCCTCGTCGTATTGGCAGCCTTACTCATTCATCTGATTGTGACATACGGGTCTGTCGTCAAATTTATGGCCAAGAAAAGTCCGATTTGGTTTATCAAAAACTTTTCACCAGCTATGAGTGTCGCATTTGGTACAGCCAGTAGTGGTGCGACGTTACCTGTCTCCATGACAACGGCCCAGAAGCGACTCGGTGTCAAAGAGTCCGTCAGTAGTTTTGTTCAACCGTTAGGCGCGACCATCAATATGGATGGAACAGCGATCATGCAAGGGGTCGCAACGGTATTCATTGCTCAAGTCTACGCACAAAACTTATCGCTGACACAACTGCTTATCGTTTTGTTGATAGCCGTATTGGCATCCATCGGAACGGCTGCAGTTCCAGGGGTTGGCTTGATTATGCTTGCAATGGTTCTTCAACAAGTCGGCCTCCCAGTCGAAGCGATCGGGCTGATTCTCGGGGTTGACCGCCTGCTCGACATGGCACGGACAGCCGTCAATATCACAGGGGATGCCGCTTGTGCCCTGTACATTTCAGAAACCGAACCCGATTTGGAAGAACCTGAGGGAGAAAATTTACAAGAAGCCAGCACGAACTAAACTAGATAAGAAAGGCACTGAGCGCGCTCAGTGCCTTTTCATTTGAATGGAAAGGTGAATATCCTTGAGCTAAGGCTCATATATAACTTTGGTGGGCACATATTTATTTATGGAGTGTCCATATAATTCCGCGAAGGTCGCATAAACTCCCGCGG
>CALGNY010000111.1 GCA_937958375.1 uncultured Bacillaceae bacterium | reverse complement strand
CCTTCTCTGTCTCCCTTTCATCCCCAGGAAGTGGATCGACCTCATGCTTATAACTATATCCTTTTGAGATGGCAACCAACGTTGCAATCAAAATCAATGCAAATATGATTACACCGATGACCATGATGTAAATGATCGTCATGATAAGCCCCCTATTTATTGATGTAATTCATGATTTTCTCTTTATTCGATAAGAGTAACAACCCAACAATTAATAAAAGAATACCAAAATAACCGGTTGTTGTCATTGATTCTTTGAGCAAAAATATACCTAACAGGGCTGCGGTCACGGGTTCTGCAAGCGCCAACGTCACACCTGTCGAGGCACTGACGCCTTTTAATCCGACAGAAAACAAAAAATAGGCAAGAGCAGTTGCGATCAATCCTAAATGCAAAACGGATAAAACACCGCTAGGTTCCAACAACCACTGGAGGTCCACGAAAAACAAAATCGGTAAAAGGAATATGGCCGCAGTCGAAAAGACAATGGCTACGACCAAATCGGGTGGGTATTGATTGACGAGCTCTTTGTTGACGAAGGTGTAGATCGCGAAAACAAATCCGGCTCCTAATGAAAAAACAACCCCGAGTGAATTAAATTCAATTTCCCCTCTAGATTCGAATAAAAGAACACAACCAATAATGGCAAGCAGTGTGGATGTCGACCAAATCCAATTCGGCCTCCTTTTATAAATAAACCACTCAAAAATCCCGGCAAAAATAGGAGCACTACAAATGGTGATGACCGTTCCCGCAGCAACACCCGTCCAATCGACACCAGTGAAAAACAATGGCTGATACAAAGCCATTGCCAACGCACTGATGATTAATGCTTTCTTCGGAAGGCCACGTAAACGAATGGATCTTTTAAATAAAACAACCAGAAATAGCGCTCCCCCTCCAATGAATAAGCGTAGTGCGCCAATGGCCAATGGATTTGATTCTACGGCAAGCGCCTGGGCTGTACCCGTAGTCCCCCACAAAACAGCTGCTAATAAAACTAGCCATACATCTTTTCTCATCTCGTCATCTCCAACATGCATTCTGTACCCTTTCAGAATAAACCATCTCTCTTGTGTTGTGAATATTATCCGAAACTTCTATTGCAAAAATTAACTGAAAATAGTAAATTATAAGTAATATGGGAGAGTGATCGATGTTATGAAGGGGAAATTAGTGATCTCCAGCATTCTATTAATTACGGCGATAACGGCCTTTATCATCGTCAATATGCTGTATATATCGTTTGGGGAAGTAATTTCTGAAGAAAGAAGACACATGATTGACGAGCAGGATGAAGAAGTGTTACATATCAAATCCACTACACTTGAAAAAATAAATTATGATAACGGAGATTCTTTTCTTGAATCGATCGCCACCATTCAGAATGCAGAGAGAATTGAAGACTTATTGACCTCGAGCTCCACCATGACCCTCAGACGAAGCGTTGGCCATCTCAATGAAAACATTCGTTACTTGATCCATATCCATCTCTCTATGAATACCATTTCCATCGCGATGACGAATCGAAGCATGAACATCAATGGTCTCAAATATGTGATCAGCGGGAAGAATTCACTCATTGAATTTTTGATGGATAACCCGCAAATTCGTTGGAAAAAGGTTAGTTTTGAAACGAACCCTGCATCAGACAATTTCATTTATGGAGTGTGACGGATTTTGAAAAAATGGATCTCCCTTAGTATCATTATTCTTCTATCCGTCTTCGCAGTCTACTTCATCTATTTCAAGACGACAACCTTTAGCGAAGTATTTCCATCCATGTATGAGCATGAGATCAAGCGAATTGAGATTAACGAGTTGATAAGAAGCAATAATGGAAGCAAAAGAGAAGAAAGACGAACGATTATGAAAGACCAAAGCAAGATTAATCAATTCTTAAAAGAAACTTCTGAAATGGAATTAAAGAAAAAAGATGCTTTTGGAAAGGACATACCTACCAAAACAACTTATTTCCATATTGATTTCGTTGAAACGAGAAGAGATTTCTACTTTTTTATGGAAGGTAACTATTTATATCATGGAGACTATTATTCCATCATCCACGAAAATCTGTTGCAGCGATTCATAGAAGAAGAAGCTCTGGATTGGGGGATCGTTGAAATAGAGTATTAACACATTTGAACAATATAAACTTAGGGATTGAGCGGCTAGCATAGCTAATTGCACGGCTTAAACTATTAATTGAACGGCTAAAGCAAATAATTGCGCGGCTAGAAGAATTAATTGCACGGCTAGAACAAATAATTGC
>CALGNY010000110.1 GCA_937958375.1 uncultured Bacillaceae bacterium | reverse complement strand
CGTAGTACTTTTGTATCAATCCGGACATGCTTAAAATATTTCCACTCTTTTCTATTGCTTACCGGTTTATTTCTTGGTACATTTATGGATAGCTTATAGCCGTATGCATTAGAGGAGGAAATTGAATGGGAATTTTACTTGCCATTGTCTCGATTGCCCTCATATTGGGTTTGGCATGGCTAATGTCGAATGATAAGCGATCCATCCCCTTAAAAGGGATTGGAGTCATGATTTTAGCTCAACTGATCATCACGTGGTTCATGTTCAATACGACGATTGGGGAAACCATTATTTTATGGATCTCAGATTTATTCAATCAGCTGATCTCATTTGGACGAGCTGGTGCAGATTTTGTAATCGGTGGGATTCAGATTGGTGATGACGGCGTATTTTTCTTTGATGTGTTACTGATCATCATCTTCTTTGCTACGATATTATCTGTCTTGACGTACTTGAAAATTTTGCCATTTATTATTAAATATATCGGTGCTGCCATTTCTAAAATTACCGGGTTACCTAAAATTGAATCATTTAATGCGGTAAACAGTATATTTTTTGGACAATCTGAAGCCTTACTTGGTATCAAATCTCAATTTCATAAGTTGAATGGAAACCGCTTATACATTGTCAGTGCATCTGCGATGGGGTCGGTTTCTGCATCCATTGTAGGTGCTTATATGGGAATGTTGCCACCTGAATATGTGTTGGCAGCATTGCCATTGAATATGTTTAGTGCATTGATTATCGCGTCCATTATTGCTCCCGTGAAAATTGAAGAAGACGATGACGATGTAGACGTCAAAAATGTCTCGGAAGCAAAAAGTGTATTTGAAGCCATGGCTAATGGTGCAATGGATGGCGGTAAAATTGCGCTGATTGTTGCGACGATGTTAATTGCCTTCTTGGCTTCATTGGAGTTGGTTAATTGGATCATCGGAGGAATTTTCGGTGGTGTGACCCTTGAACAAATACTCGGGTATATACTTGCTCCATTTGTCTTCCTGATGGGTGTACCAATGGATGAAGTCATCCGGGCAGGAAGTTTGATGGGTACGAAAATCATCACGAATGAATTTGTTGCCATGACACAATTCACTGAAATCAGTGGCGAATTTACTGAAAAAACGAGAGCGATTGTTTCTGTCTTCTTGACAAGCTTTGCGAATTTCAGCTCAATCGGAATCATCGCAGGTACGGTTGCAGGAATCAGTGCCGAAAAAGGAAAAATTGTTTCCCGATTCGGTATGAAGTTATTGGTCGGTACAACATTAGCTTCAGGCCTTTCCGCGACCATTGCTGGATTATTCATTTTTTAACGAAAAGAACTGCACTCGATAAACGGGTGCAGTTTTTCTTTTCGGGAATATCTATCATAAATGAACATGGAATAGTATAATGAAGAAGGAAAATGAGATTTGAAACGGATCAATTAAGAAAGGGTGGGGAGAGTGGCTAAACAAACCATTTTATTTACTGGGGGAGGTTCGGCTGGCCACGTGGTCGTTAACCTGGCACTCATTCCCGAGTTTTTGAATGAAAACTACGACGTTCATTACATTGGTTCTTACGAAGGTATAGAGCGTGAATTGATTGAAGGTCTTGAAGGTGTCACGTATCACGGTATTTCAACCGGAAAATTAAGAAGGTACTTTTCTAAAGATAATTTCAAAGATCCATTTAAGGTGATGAAAGGTGTTTTTCAATCAAATCGGATTATGAAGCGAACCAAACCATCCATCATTTTTTCAAAAGGTGGATTTGTTTCTGTTCCGGTGATAATTGCCTCAAAACGTAGAAGAATCCCTTCAATCATACATGAATCTGATATCACCCCCGGATTAGCCAATAAAATTGCCTCCAAATTTGCGGATTATGTACTGACGAATTTTCCCGAAACTGTCAAGCACTTTCCGGAGAATAAAGCAAAATATGTCGGTGCAATCATTCGAGATGAGCTATTTAAGGGAAGTCGGGAGAGAGCTTACGAATTCACAGGTTTCTCAAAAAATAAACCTGTTCTGTTGATTATGGGGGGGAGTGTTGGGTCGGTAAAAATCAATGGTGCGGTGCGGAGTAAGTTACAAATACTCACCGATCAATTCCAGATTATCCACTTATGTGGGAAAGGGAACATCGACAGTACGATTCAGCAATCGGGTTATGTCCAATATGAGTATGTCACGGATGAGCTGAAAGACTTGTTGGCACTTAGTGATGTCGTTATTTCCAGAGCGGGAGCGAATTCGATTTTTGAATTTTTGGCACTGCGCAAGCCTATGCTTTTAATTCCACTTTCCCTTCAAGCCAGTCGGGGTGACCAAATTTTGAATGCCGAATCATTTGAAAAACAAGGCTTTGCATCCGTTTTAAAAGAAGAAGACTTGACCGGTGACCGAATGGTTGATCACGTACAGGAACTTTTTCAAAATCGGTATGAGTACAAGGACCAAATGGCGGCTTATGAACCGACGAAGACGAAAGATGAAGTGGTTCAATTAATCAAGGAAACGATGAAAAGAGATTAATTCATACAGTACACGTAATCGCAATGTTTTACAGAAAAAGAGTGGGGAGCTCTTCGTGCAATCGCACGCCAGAGTCCCCAGCTTTTTTCGCTAAACATGTATATGTCGGCATCGGTCACTGGACGTAACCGATTTTAGTCGACACGAAGTAGTTTAAGTTACTAAGGCGCAAGGTTTTACTCCGTAATTCCATATCTCATGATTTTTACATCGGCATTCACATTGAACTGAAAGTCTGGATAGTTTTCTCTCATTTCTGTTGCACTTAATTGTTCATCCTTCTTGAAATGGGTGTTGTATAATGCGCCAATACCAAATGGGTCGACGTTAAGTTCCTTTGTTTTTGCTAGTATTTCATTGACTTTATCTTCTAATTGTTCCTTAATATCTTCTTCTAGCTTTTTTAGGATTTCCGGATCCGATAAATCCAGGTTCAGTGTAATTTCGGTAATACGTCCTTCGAATGTTATATCCACGTCAAAGCTGAAGTCACTGGCATCAGCTAATTTAATATCGGTGTTACTTCGAATTTGGTGAACCGAGACACTTAGTTGGTCATTATTTTCACCTTGTCCATAGTTATTGAGGTCTGTTTCATAGTCGTCTGCTGGAAAGGTAAATCGTGATTCGGCTCTTTCGTACTCATCGAGAATGAGTCGGTAAAAAAAAGTGTCAAATATATCGACCGTCTCCACTAACCGATCATCCTGGAATAAGCCAATACCACGAATGATAATTTTATCATTCTCTTTAGTTAATAGTGGTACAACGGGGTCCGCCCCGACTTTCATAAAATTCTTCACGAATTCATGCATTGTACTTTGGACGACATTTTCATTTACAATGGCATGTTCCAACAGACGGTAAATATACGTACCGATATTGGGAGCCTCCTCAAAGTCGGTTGCATTGATGACATCATAGGCGGGTAGATCTGTAACGGTTATATAGACGGAATCAGAGATTAAGGGGTTCCGCATCAAGCCGTCGACATAAGGCATGATTCCTCTCCTCGCAAGCTCCTGACCGAACAATCCAGCTCTCAATTGTCCGTTAACCAATTGCTTTGCCGTCTTCGAGTCAGCATTAGAATAAACTTCCCTAGCCGTTCTCCCAGTTGAAAAGATGAGCTGGTTTTCATTAGTACGTTGCTGTGAAAACTGATACGTAGCAATTGAACCAAGCAGACCATCTCCATTTTCGTTGATGTCTAATCCATATGCCGTGATAATGCCCAATTCTTCGAGGATTCTCTCTTCCGCACATCCTGCAAGTAGCAAAGTAGTGAGTAGGATCAAGAGGATGCTTTTGATCTTATGCTTCATTTGTTTGCCCCCCGAATTCTTCTATAAATAGCAAATGGTAAGATCAGAAAAGGAAAAACATAAACAAAATAAATCCCGATTTCTGCTGATATTTCAACAAATTGGTTGATGGCTTCACGACTTTTGAAGAACATTATAAAAGTTGATGAAAGGACAACAACGACCCAAATCGAATGTTTTTGTTTGATATTGTTCACTCGTTTAAGGCTACGGGTTATTAGCCAGGCGTAAAAAATGAGATTAGGTAAAATTATAAATTTCCAAAAAGAGACGACAAAAATATCAAACCGTTCAAAAAATGGGAATGATATAATTTTATAAATCGTAAGGATCGGCCAAATTTGTTCAATCAGTTGGTTTGGTGCAAAGTAGCCGATCGAAATGACTACTCCACTTAATAGACTCAAAATCACTCCTAAAATACCGAGTTGACTATAGAGCATCGTTCTTTTTTGATTATGCACATAAGGGTAAAGCATCCAGATCACTTCTATGCCTAACAGCGTATAGGCTGTTATTTGAATTCCTTGTATGACCCCCTTAGAGTCGATGTCGAACATTGGTTGAAAGTTATTGAAATCCATCAATGTAGCTGGTTCGAAAAACAAAAAATTTAGCCAGAAGGTCAGAAGATAAAATATAAAAGAAGTTCCAATGATGGCGCGAATGCCACCATAAATACAGTAAACGACCAAAAAGGAACATAATGCTGCTACAACCCATTCGGCGATGGAAGGAAAGATAAAGGTACGGATAAATTCTGTATATTTCATAAGAATAGTCACGTAAACTAGAAAAAAATAAATAATAAATAGATATCCGATAAGCTTTCCGATCCAACGTCCAAAGGTTTGTTGGAGGATGCCATGTAAATCGGTATTTCCGTAGCTTTTTAAACAGAAAATGATAATCATCATGACGAGGTGAACAAGGATTCCTGCAAGAATGACGATCAACCAGCTATCCTGACCTGCCACCTCATAGACATCACGGGGATATGGGACAAACCCTACACCGACCATAATGGTGTATAACACGAAAAATAAGTAAGCTGCTCTAAATTTTAATTGATCAGGGATGTTGACCGTGTGCTTCATGAAATCACCTATTCATCAATATCTTTCTTACTGGTTCGGAATATGGGATGCTGACTTCTGCTCGCATTCCTGCCTACTTTTTTAGGTAAATTTGATTTTGCGCGATTCCGATCCAAAACATATGGAAGACGGATAAGTGATTCATCGAGATCCTTGTACTGAAACGGATAGAAAGGCGCAGTGTAAGGGAGTTCCAGAGATCTAAGTCGCAATAAGTGGATAAGAATAAAAGCCATTGCAAAAAAGAACCCGACAAATCCAAAAACACCAGAAATCAAGATGATGGAGAAACGTACAATTCGAAGAGCAGAACCCATCAAATAGCTCGGTGTCGTAAAGGATGCTAACGCACTTAATGCGACAAGTATGATTAATATATTACTTGTGAATCCAGCTTGTACGACGGCTTGCCCAACGACAATCCCGCCAACGATCCCCATTGTTTGCCCGACTTTCGTAGGTAACCGTGCCCCTGCCTCTCGAATGAATTCCATTAACGTTTCCAATAATAATGTTTCAAATAATGGTGGAAACGGTACCCTTGATCTTGATTCACCGAGGGCCAAAAGGAGTGCTTCAGGAATAACCTCATAATGATAGGTTAAAGCAGCCACGTACAACGGAGTCATGGAAATCGACAAAACCATGGCCATAATCCGCATTAAACGAATAAAAGCTCCAATCGTCCATCTAGAATACAAGTCTTCTGTCGATTCAAAGAAGCTAGTGAATGTAATCGGTCCGATAATACTCGTATGACTGTTATCGACGAGTACACCGATTTTTCCTTCTTTCAGACTGTACGTAAATCGATCGGGAAGCTCTGTAACGAGTAATTGTGGAAATATCGAATACGGATTATCCTCAATTTTTTGACTCAAGGTTGAACTGTTGAGAATATCTTCTACCTCTAGCCCGGTTAAACGATTCCGAAATTCGTTGATGACATCATCATTTGCGAGATCGTCAAGGTAGACCATTTGGACTTCCGTAGGTATTTTTTCGCCGACCAAAAATTTTTCGATTTTCAGCTGTTTTGAATCCACCATATTTCGTACAATGTTGACGTTTGTCTCAATGGATCCAGTAAAAGCGACTTGTGGCCCAAAGATTAAGGATTCTGTTTCAGGTGCTTCGGGTGGCCGTTTTTCTTGTCTGGGAATAAAATAGTTCACACAGCTTGTTTCATTTTCAATATAAATACAAACAGCACCTTGAAGGAGGTGGTCATCAATCTTATCAACTTTTTTCTCTTTCGTTGGTTCGGGTAACGGAATCATATTATCGATGGACTTATAATCTAAATATTTTTTAGCTTCCATCAACGTAGAGACGATTTGGTTGTATAAAACTTTGTCATCCGTAATAGAAGAAATATAATAAAATCCAATCCGCTGTTGGTCACTAATATCTATAAACTTCGCATAAAAGTCCGGATTATCATTCATCGATTGGCTTAATGCCGTTTTTACGTCTTCCAAGCTACAAGGAAAGAGATTCCCTTGCTGCTTTTTTTGTTTCGATTTTCGTTTCATATAATTCTCCCTCATTGATCTTCTTTAAAACGTAGTATGTGAAAAGCTTTGATTATTATGTAGGTGGGCCATATACAATCTGTCTTTTGCACTAATTTTTAGATTTTTTGAAAAAGTACTTGAAATGTATTTGTGCAAAGGTTATACTCTTTACGGTAAATAAATTTAGAAAGTGAGGTCATGAACATGTTAGTCAACTACCAAATTCAGAAACGACAAATGCATATCTTGAAATCGATTCATGGCTTCGCTGGAGCGGGATGTTGATGGATTTAGTCACCAGATGAATGTAGAAAAGCATTCTATGATGGGACTGATTTGCAATCATTCTTTCAGAAAATGAGCATGCCGTGGGTCGTCATCCCACGGCTTTATTGTGTATAAAAGGCACATTTGGCTATTGGGCTAAATGTGCCTTTTTTTCTTGAGAGGATGTTTGTCTGAGTCAAGTAGCTTCAGCGCAGGTAACAAAATTCCTTTTGAAGGAGGGAAATCAATGATTACGGTATTTCGAAAACTTTCATGGTACTTTAAAGAGCAGTGGATCAAATACACACTGGCTATTATTGCTCTCATTCTTGTAAATATTTTGGGCGTCATTCCACCGATTTTAGTCGGAAATGTCATCGACTTGATTCAATATAATCAGCTGACATACGAGAGTTTTATGTTTTATGTTTGGCTGTTTGTCGGGATTTTG
>CALGNY010000109.1 GCA_937958375.1 uncultured Bacillaceae bacterium | reverse complement strand
ACAAAAATGGTTTGCGAATTGTCCGAAAATAATTTATAGTAATAGATAGAACATATTTTGGATAGGAAGGACTATCCAAAAATTTTTTCGAATAAAATGAATGAGTATTCATTCAAAGAATAGGGGGAAGTTTCATGAGCCGTCAAATCAAGCGTGCGGCGGTTTTGGGCTCCGGTGTGATGGGAGCTGGAATTGCGGCACATTTGGCAAACGTAGGAATTCCTACATTGATGTTGGATATTGTTCCTCGTGAATTAACGGAAAAAGAGGAAAAGAAGGGCTTGACGCTAAAAGACGCTGCTGTTCGTAATCGGATTGCAAACGACAACAAAGCGAAGTTGAAAAAGCAGAAGCCTTCTCCAATCACGAGTCAAGGTAGCTTGGATCTCATCACGACTGGAAACTTTGATGATGATATGGAGAAATTGAAAGATGTTGACTGGATCATTGAAGTGGTTGTCGAAAACTTGGAGATTAAGAAAAAGGTGTATGACCAGGTTGAAGAGCACAGAAAAGAAGGGACGATCATCAGTTCCAATACTTCGGGAATCTCAATTAACGCGATGGCAGAAGGTCGCTCAGAGGATTTCCAAAAACATTTTCTCGGAACGCATTTTTTCAACCCACCGCGTTATTTAAAATTGCTTGAAGTGATTCCGACTGAAAAAACAGATCCGGAAGTTCTCGCTTTCATGAAAACATTCGGTGAGGATGTGCTTGGTAAAGGTGTCGTGGAAGCCAAAGACACGCCGAACTTCATCGCTAACCGAATCGGAACATACGGCTTGCTGGTCACTGTCCAAGAAATGATTAAGGGTGGCTACAGTATCGGTGAAGTCGACTCGGTGACCGGACCAATGATCGGACGTCCGAAGAGTGCGACATTCCGCACGCTAGACGTAGTCGGATTAGATACCTTCATCCACGTAGCGAAAAACGTCTATGATCAAGTTGAGGGTGAAGAAAAGCAAGTTTTCGAAGTACCTGAATTTATGAAACAAATGAATGAAAAAGGTATGCTCGGTGCCAAAGCTGGTAAAGGGTTTTATCTGAAGAAAAAAGGCGAAAAGGGCAGTGTCATTTATGAACTGAATCCAGAAACGTTGGAGTATGAAGACGAACAGAAAAAACTGAAAACCGAGGCAACGGGTCAAGCCAAGCAACAAAAAGGTGCCAAACGGAAAGTGAAAGCACTCGTCAATGCGAAAGGCGACCGTGGGGGCGACCTCGTTTGGAAGATCACAAAGCCGACATTAATCTACTCAGCTGATTTACTCGGTGAAATTGCTGATGATATCAAAGCGATCGACGAAGCGATGAAATGGGGCTTCGGCTGGCAGCTCGGCCCATTCGAGATGTGGGATGCAATCGGGGTGAAATCTTCGGTTGAACGCATGAAAGAAGAAGGCGCTCAAGTCCCTGTATGGATTGATGACATGCTTGAAAGCGGATACGAAACGTTTTACAAAACCGAAAACGGTAAGGAATATTACTACCAT
>CALGNY010000108.1 GCA_937958375.1 uncultured Bacillaceae bacterium | reverse complement strand
CTTCATGAGAAATTATGTGCCCTACAGCAAAATAAATGAGCCGAACACCTAGGATATGCGCCCGTCAACCAACGATATGCGTCCTAAATAAAAACCACGGAAAGAGCAGGTTCGCTCATTCCGTGGTTTTTCCTAAGTTAAGCCATTTCCTTATCTTCATCTTCATCATTCTTCAGATCAAATTTATCTTTACCTAAAATAAGGTAGGCTAGGTCTTCTCGTTTGTAGCTCATTAAGTCTTTGCGTTTGACGAGGAAGAAGATCAGGCCGAGTGCGATCCAGATTCCGAGTGCGACCAATGATTCTGTGCCTAAAACTGCTGGCGAACCTGGAACCAACAGCAACAATAAGAATCCAATGGACGAGATCATTCCAAGCATGGCAACGAACTTTTTGCCTGGTGAGACCATTTCGCGTTTCGGATCCATTTCCCCGTCGTCTTTCCATTTCAAAATTTTATAGGCTGTGTAACATGTGTAAAAATAAGCGATTGATACACCGACAGAGGACATATCAACGACCCAGCCTAGCACGTTTCGGCCAAAAAATGGTGCGATCAATGCAACGGCTGCGGCGAAAAGGATCGACCAATGCGGTGTATTATGTTTTGGATGAAGCTTAGAAAAGATGTCCGGCAGCACTTTTCCTCGTGACATGGCGAATAACACACGGCTTGCTGAAATCATAAAACCATTCAAACCGGTGAAAATCCCCATTGACAGAGCGAGTGCCAGAATAACTAGTCCACCTGTTCCGAGTACTTCCTCAACGACGGTGCCTGTTCCCCATAAGTATCCCGCTTCAGATGTGCCGATCCATGGAGCAGCAACACCAGTTGCGACAATCATCAAGGCGTAGATTGCCCAAGCAAATACGATCGCAAGCATGATTAATGTCAGTGCTTTTTTCGATGAAAATTTAAATTCTTCTGCTGCTTGTGGAACGTTATCGAAGCCGACATAGGCAAATGGCGCGATGGCCACAATCGTCAAGATCGCTCCAATTGATGAAATATCCGGTGAAAATGCGGGTGATAGGTTATCAAATGACGTGGTCGGATGACCCATCATAAACCCAGAAATCACCAACACACCGAGAACCAAAATCGAGCAGAAAATAAACTGCATCCGTCCGGAAATATTGGATCCTCGCACGTTCATGAAGGTAAATAACGCGACAAGCACCGCCACGATAATAATTTCCGTCCAATATACATCCCATCCGGCGACTTCATATAATTTCCCTTGCTCAATAAAGGATGGAAAGATAAATTTAAGCATCAAGGCGAAGGCGGTCGCGTTCAATGCCACGATACAAATATACCCGAGGGTCAAAAACCAACCGCTAATATATGCATGAACACGGTTCAAACCGAGAAAGGCATACGCGAACTCCCCACCGGAAACCGGGAAATTCCGGATTAACACCCCGTAGCTGATTGCGATGATCGCCATCAGTAGTGCCCCGGCACCCAGTCCAATGATGACGCCCGCCGGTCCAGCCTGGCCCATCCAAGTGGCAGGCATCACAAATGAAGCCCAACCGATTGATGAACCAAGGGCAATCGCCCATACCCAATGCGGCTTTAATGTTCTGTCTAACGTCTTTCTTTTACCTGATAACTTACTCCTGTCTTCACTCAAAATCAACTGACTCCTTTTCGAAAAAAGTTCTTTTTTTAAAACTAACTACCTATACCCCAAACACGTGTTTTTCACGCACAAAAACATTGTAACATTAGTTTTTCGGTGATTTTCTTGAGGTCGGAAGAATCAAAAGGTAGCGTAAGAATTTTAACGAAATCATCGACAATTTATCCATCGTATTTCGGATGCCGGAAGATATGTCGAATTTTCACCGAAAACAGTGAATTATTCCCGATATTTTGATTTCGATGGATATTTTTCTGTGCCCGCAAAGTATAAGCTTTCTTTTTCAAGTCGATAATGGTGAAGAAAGTTGGGTGAGTCCGATGAAATTTCGTAAACTGATGATGATCTTATTTTTGATTGTTCTTTATATTGTTATTTCAACAGGTCTGCGTTTTTATGAATATTATGAGGCTTCTTCTGTCGGAAACTTGATTGAAGGGCTACCGGATGTGTTGGATGCATTCACGGAGGAGTCTGTTGATTCGGACCAAACAGATACCTTTCTGACTGCCAGTGACGAGGCGGTTGTTTCGGTGAGCGGGTTTGCGCCAGTAGATCAGTCGAGTACAGCTCAATCGGAATCGAGTGACACGCCTGCGAGAGCGGAGATCAAGGAGCCGGATGAGACCACAGTCGCCCATCAAGAAAAATTCCATGCTTTCCAAGAAGAAGCGATGGCAGAGTTCAAGGACCTGGCGGAAGAATTCAAACAAGATTTGAACGATCAGTCGAACACGTTGTCACAAGGAATGTTGTTATTTGAATATGAACGGAAAGCGAAGGATTTTGAGCAGCAAATCGATGAGCGATTTGAGGATTTTTTGAAGGAAATCGAAGTGGATGTTGATGAATCGCGCTATGAATCGTTAAAAAAATCGTATGAAAAAAAATATCAACGAGCCAAGAAGGAACACGTTGAACGAATCATGAAAGAAGCCAGTGAGTTTATGGTCGAAGAATGAGCTACTGTGGGTTTGTCGGGTCGCTGATTTGCAAATTCAAACGGTCGGCGACTTCCCCAGCAGCATCAAAGAAAGGATCGCGCTCGTAGGCCACGCCATTCGACCAGGCTTCTTCATAGTTTGATAACTCTTGCAACATAATATAAAGATATTCGATAATTTCTTCTTCTGTTGTCGAAAGCGGTTCTTGGTCGGTTGGCGGGTCTTCATCCGAATGAATCTGCTCATACAAATGGCTCGTCCACTCAGCGGAAATCGTTTCAGGCACTTGTCGATCCAGCCAACCGTCCATATAATCTTCATAAGCATCCCGGGCCGAATAGTAAAAGGAATCATCCACATCGTCAGGGATTTGGGTTTCACTATCATTAAAAACAGGCAATGTAATCGCAATCAAGGCAACGACAATGAGCCAAAACCACGGCGCTTTCCAGAGCGGTTTCATCATTGCATCGCCAAAATCTTTTCTCGGTCGTCGTCCTTCCATACTTTAGACCCCCAATTCTACATAACCCATTATAGCATGATTTTTTGTCGATTTTGACGAGTATGTGTAAAGTAGATTGAATCGTCAATATTGTTTAGACAAGGCCCGATTCCTATATTACAATAAAGAAAAGATGTGCAGAGTTTTCCAATCTGCCTGAAGAAAAACGAATAGAGAGATGGTGATATTGTGCCGGATGGGAAATGGTTCCGTATTGGCTACGGAATAATCATTGTTTTATTGATTTTATTTTTGGCAACAAAAGTCAGGTTTATTTTTGAACCGATTTTCGTATTGTTCCGCACGTTATTTACACCGATTATCATTGCAGGGATTCTATATTATTTGACACGACCGATTGTGGACTTGTTATCAAAGAAAATACCGAGACCACTCGCCGTCGTGATTATGTACTTATCTGGAATCGGGCTCATTGCCGGTTTGATTGTGTTGGTCGCACCGGAAATTCAGCGACAGTTCAACAACTTTGTCAATAACGTCCCAGATCTGATTGACGATGCCAACCAATTATTACTGAACATCCAAGAAAGCGACTGGTTCCAGACGATTGCACCAGAAGAAGACGCCATCACACAATGGTTGACGGGGTTGGAAAGTCGACTGACTGAAATTCTATCGACCGTCGCGACACATATTACCGATTACGTCGGAATGATCGCAAGCGCCATCATCGTCCTCATTGTCGTACCGTTTGTTTTATTCTACTTATTGAAAGACGGCGAACGACTGCCAAAGCGCTTCATCGGATTTTTACCGAAAAAATATCGGAATGAAACCGAAGAAATCTTAGAAGACATGGATGAAGCGCTCAGCTCGTACATCCAAGGCCAAATCATCGTCAGCTGTTTCGTCGGATTGCTCGCGTATATCGGCTACCTGATACTCGGACTGCCCTATGCGCTCATACTCGGGCTCATCGCCCTATTCACAAACTTTATACCATTCATCGGACCATGGATCGGCACTGCACCCGGTGTTGTCGTCGGATTTTTCGAGTCACCATTGACCGCCCTACTTGTCATTGTGGTCATCGTTGTTATCCAACAAATCGAAAGCAACCTCATCTCACCACAAGTCATGGGTAAAAAACTCGACGTACACCCAATCACAATCATCTTCCTGCTCCTCTTTGCCGGAAGTATCGGCGGGATCGTCGCCATGATCATCGCAGTTCCGACCTATGCCGTGCTGAAAGTCATCGTCAGCCACATTTGGCGGATCATTAAGCTGCGGAATAAGGAAATGTTTTAGCGTTTTTGAGCCTCCACTCTTTTGGGGAGTGGGGGCTTTTTGTTTGGGCGGGTTTGC
>CALGNY010000107.1 GCA_937958375.1 uncultured Bacillaceae bacterium | reverse complement strand
CCGATAAAAGCCGTGTAACTGCCGATAAACAGTTTCTGACTGTCGATAAAAGCCGCGTAACTGCCGATAAAACAAATCAAGTGCTGCAATTGGAGTGAGACTAGTGAAAATTAAAGGTATTAATCATTTACTTTTTTCTGTTTCTGATTTAGACCGATCTATTCAGTTTTACCGGGACGTATTTGATGCGAAGTTATTGGTCAGGGGACGGAGCACAGCTTATTTTGATTTGAATGGATTGTGGCTCGCGTTGAATGAAGAGAACGATATTCCGAGGAATGAGATTGAGGAATCTTATACACATATGGCATTCACAGTGGATGAGGAAGATTTCGATGATATGAAACAAAAACTTCAGCGACTGGGAGTCAATATCCTGCCTGGGCGTGAAAGAGACGAGCGTGACAAAAAATCAGTTTACTTCACTGACCCAGATGGGCACAAGTTCGAATTTCATACTGGCTCATTGAAGGATCGGCTAGCCTATTATCGAGAAGAAAAAACACATATGAAATTTTACGATTGATCATAAGGTCGATTCGGTTGGGATTTAACGACCGTTAAATCCCTTCCATTTTGATTTCCTATGTAATAAAAATAGTCCCTATATTTCGATTTATACGCCCCATTGTAGAAATATGATCCCTCCAACGAAATTTATGCGCCCCTCACCAACAGAAATGGTCCCACCGAGCAAAAATATGCGCCCTTCCTCCCAATAAATGGTCCCACCACCCAAATAAATGGTCCATCAATCCATGATATACGCCTACCAACAGCCACTCACCCATCTAGGCCTATTCGCTCAGAATTTCAAAATCATAACCAGTTAATATTTGGCATGTGTTATACTGTAGAGAGTATAATTTTGTAGAAGAATGTAGGAGGCCTTTATGCAACCATCAGGTATGAAACAGAAAAATAGACAAGAGGGGAACGTCATCCATTTTCGGACGGATGGTCAGTTTTATTTTTCCCTTGGTGTGAAGGCTTTTCGACGAAAGCATTTTTCGCGTGCGGAAAAATGGTTCAAAAAAGCGATTGAGAAGTCTCCGGACCATCCGCTTTATTTGAGTCAGCTGTCGGTGTTGTACACGGAGCTGCATCAATATCACCGTGCGAATGACATCTTGCAGCAAGTCATCGACCAAGATGAGAAGTATGTCGATGGCTATTATTTAATGGCGAATAATTGTGCCCATTTGGGTTTGTTTCAAGAAGCGAAAAAGCATGCGTTGAAATATTTAGAAGAGGCACCGGAAGGCGAATTTGCTGAGGAAATCAAAGAACTGATTACGTTGATCAATCAAGTGATGTTGGAAGACTTCGATGATGAGCTTGAGATGGACGATGAAGATGA
>CALGNY010000106.1 GCA_937958375.1 uncultured Bacillaceae bacterium | reverse complement strand
CCCCGGTGTAGGTTGCATATCACCAGTCAATGGATTCATAAGTCGTCATGCTGGTAACATAAATACGGCACTCGGTCACATAAATCTCCCGCAAAAATCGCAAATTCACACAAATACGTCCGTAGAAATCGCATATAACAGTTTTCATCGAACAAACATAAGGGTAATAGGGAAATAACGATAAATTATAGGAAAAAGAATAGGTCAGTCAGTGCATCCTCGTAGTTTCTCTCGTTTCTTCCAGAATAGTATGGGACCCTCCTTTTGACGCATTATCATAAATTACATAAACTATAAAACTGTCTCGGTTCATTTTTACTCAGATTTTTCAAAAAAAGTTGAAAGGATTTTAAACGAATGGCAAAAAAGAAGAAAAAGCAGTACACGAAAAAGAAATATTACTCAGATGAATATTTAGGAACTGGTGTGCAGTGGGGATCTTTTATCATCAGTGGTGGGTTCCTACTACTATTTTTAGTTTTAGCATTTTTTATGCCGGAGAACATGACAGATTGGATTGACGCATCATTCAATTTCTCTGCCACCTACTTTGGATTGTTCTGGCAGCTATTGTTACTCGGTGGATTGATCGTTGGACTGATTTTGATGTTTTCAAGGTATGGACGGGTCAGACTCGGACTAGTCGATCAACCCCAGTATACGAACTTTCGTTGGATTGCAATGATTGCAACGACATTGCTGGCTAGTGGTGGGGTGTTTTGGGCATCCGGTGAACCGATGTCGCATTTTATCCAGACACCGCCTTTGTTTGAAAGTGGTGATTTGTCCGATTGGGAGCGGGCGATTATCGCTTTATCGCAATCATTTTTCCATTGGGGATTTTCTGCCTGGGCGATTTTGGGAACGACAGCCACAATCGTTCTGATGTACGCTCATTATCATAAAGGTATGCCTCTGAAACCTCGAACCATTCTTTACCCAATCTTTGGTGATAAATTATTCAAAAGAAATAACATCATCGGCATCTTGGCTGACGTGACGTCGACGATTGCTGTCGCGGCTGGGACGATTGGTGCGATTGGGTTCTTGGGTCTGCAAGCTTCTTACTTTGCGGAACAGATTTTTGGCCTGCCAAGCACATTGACGATTCAAATTGCATTCATTGTTATTCTGGTAATCATCGCTTCGATTTCAGCTGTTACCGGAGTGGATAAAGGAATTCAGATGTTGAGTCGCTTCAATGTTGGTTTTGCGGTCGTGCTGATGGTTGTCATTTTGATCATCGGTCCTACATTGTTCTTGTTCGATGCGTTTATTACGGCAGAAGCATTTCAAATTTCCAACTTCCTCATGATGAGCTTGACGCGTGGTGACCCTTCGTGGCTTGCTTGGTGGACCATTTTCTTCTGGGGTTGGTTTATCGGATATGGTCCGATGATGGCAATTTTCATCACACGGATCTCACGCGGACGTACCATTCGTCAATTGATTTTGGCAGTCGGTATTTTTGCGCCGATTGTCAGTAATCTATGGTTTACCATTCTTGGCGGAACCGGAATCTTTTTTGAAATCGACCAACCAGGCGTTGTTTCAGGACCATTGGAAAACGTCGGACAGGAAGCGGCAGTCATGGCGATATTGGGAGAGCTGCCACTGACCACTATCCTGGCATTTTGTTTCTTGGTGATTACGATTGTTTTCGTAGCAACTACAGCGGACTCGATGGCTTATGCCTCAGCTGTATCGGTAACAGGAAACGATAACCCGAAAACGTCAGTCCGGGTGTTTTGGTCACTGATTTTCGGTGCGACGGCTGTAGCCTTACTGGCGATGGGCGAAAGCAATATCGGTATGTTCCAAAACTTTATCGTGGCATCTGCCGTACCCGTTTCATTCATTTTGCTTCCGACGTTATGGGATTCGGTGAAAGTAGCCAGAAAATTAGCGGTTGAACAAGGAATCAAACGGGAGAAACCATATTCTTTCGAAGAAGACGAAAAATACCCAGATGCTTAAGTTTCATCGGTAATTTTTTCGGTAACGTGTATACTAGTAAAAAAGATGGAAGGTGTCGAGAATGGGAGAACAATTATCGGCGAAGCCTTGTATTCAATCCTTGACCGTCAGGAATTCTCACGTCCTACCCCCAGATACGAACATGCATGGGACGTTATTTGGTGGAAAACTAATGGAGTATCTCGATGATGTTGGAGCCATTGCTGCGACTAGGCATGCGAGAAAACCAGTTGTCACGGCATCAACGGATTCCGTGGATTTCCTGAAACCTGTGAAGGCAGGTCACACGATTTGCTTGGAAGCTTTCGTGACATGGACCAGTTTTTCTTCAATGGAGGTTTTCATCAAGGCAATTACAGAAAATTTGCTGACGGGTGAGCGGAATGTTTGCACAACAGCCTTTATGACCATGGTCGC
>CALGNY010000105.1 GCA_937958375.1 uncultured Bacillaceae bacterium | reverse complement strand
TGTAACTGCCGATAACCGCGGTGTGACTGTCGATAACCGTGGTGTAACTGCCGATAAATGCGTTGTAACTGCCGATAAACACAGCCTAACTACTGATAAACACTTACCGAAAGAGAAACCTCGCCCTGTCACCTTCTAAGTTTTCTTTGTAACTAAGAAAAAACTCCCTCTTCTGAACAAAACCACCCACACCAATACACACATTACCAACCAATACTAACTAGCATAACTTGATAAGAGTATTCATAGAATTAGGTAAGACAAGCAGGGGGGTGTGGATGCTGAAGGAAATTTTAGACTTGCTCTCACCGTTGATGAGAAAGAAACTAGTAGATTCGATTCCGAATGAACATCTGAAGGAAATAGAAGAAATTCGTTTGAGAGTCAATCGACCTGTCGAAGTCGTTATGCATAAGGGCTCTCAATTTATTGAAGAACTCCACCTGTCACGTGCAGAATCAAGAGAGTTTCTGGCCCGAATCAGTCAGCATTCCGTCTACCGGTTGGAAGAAGAATTGAAAAAAGGATTCATTACATTGCCTGGTGGGCACCGCATCGGATTGAGCGGTTCGGTCAATGTTCAAGATGGGAAGATCAAAGCGATCAATCATATTTCTTCCTTTAATATTCGGATTGCGAAGGCTGTAATCGGTTCGGCCGAACACCTAGTGCCTTATGTTAAGGACAAGCATTCACGTTTCTTGAATACATTGATTGTTGGACCTCCAAAAAGTGGAAAGACAACGATTCTTCGAGATCTGATCAGGCAAATCAGTGATGGAGAAAATGGGTTTTCTAACCATCGGGTCGGTCTGATTGATGAACGGAATGAAATTGCTGCAACTCATGAAGGCATCCCCCAGCAGCCTGTTGGCCAGCGGACTGACGTCATGTCGAATTGCCCAAAAGCAGAAGGCATTTTGATGATGATTCGTTCCATGGCACCCGAGGTAATCGCGGTAGACGAAATCGGGAACGAACAAGACACAAGAGGATTGCTGGAGGCAATTTATGCAGGTGTAAATTTGGTTTGTAGTGTTCATGGGAGCTCTATCGGAGATATCAAAAAGAGACCCTCCATACAGCCTTTGATTAAAGAACGGGCGATTCAACGGATTATTTTATTGGATGCTCACGGAAAACCCGGAACAATTAAGGCGGTCTATAATCAGCAGTTTGAAGAAATGAAAGGTATGACAAGGAGTATGCGGAATGAAATGGATCGGCGTCATCCTCATCCTATTCACGTGCACGTGGGTAGGTCTTGAACGGTCAAACAAATACCGCGGAAGAACAAAGCAGATCAGAGAGTGCATCCAAGCATTGCAATTGATGGAAGCGGAAATGTCATACGGAAAAGTACCCATCCAAGGTTTATTTGAAATTCTTACCGAACAACTGAGTAAACCTGTTTCAACTTTTTTTGAAGAGATGAGTGGGCGAATGGCCAAAACCAATCAACCACTTCAACACGTTTGGACGGAAACGCTCGAGCATTCTAAAAACCGACTGGCTTTGACAAAAAAAGATCTCCATATTTTACATCAATTTGGCCATTCACTTGGCATGCACGATTTGATCCAACAGAAAAAACAGATTGAATTGGCATCCATTCATTTGCACAGGCAATTAAATGAGGCGATCGAAGAAGAAAGACGTTTTGCGGGCATGAGCCGGACGCTAGGGTTCCTGACGGGCATTTTGATCGTCTTAATTTTGATATAAAACGGGGGGAGCAATCCATGCACGACATTTATATATTATTTCAAGTCGCTGGAATAGGAATCATTGTTGCGATTATCCATACGGTCTTGAAACAAATGGGGAAAGAAGATATCGCACATTGGGCTACCCTCATCGGTTTTATCATTGTTTTGGTCATTGTGATCGATTATTTATCTCGCCTATTTAACCAAATCAAGTCAGTCTTTTTATTACAAATGATTTTTTGAGGGTCGGTAATCTATGAGCTCGATTTTACAATTATTCGTATTGATTATGGTAGCGGCACTCTTGATTATCATCGTACGGGAGCAGAATGAATCGATCGGCTTTGTTCTCGTCTTACTGCTGGGGATTATTGTTTTCCTTTATGTATTGAATCAAGTCGATCATTTGATTGATTTATTTGGACAGGTTGTCTCGAAATTCAATGTTTCCCTCCTCCACCTGGATACGATCATCAAAGTGATCGGTGTAGCCTATTTAACGGAATTCATTTCACAACTATTGAAAGATGCGAATTTGAATTCAGTCGCTGTCAAAGTTGACTTGGTCGGAAAGCTCGTTATTTTACTTTTGGCCTTGCCGATATTCATTACAATTCTCGAAACATTGATGTCATTTATTCCGCAGTAACAAAGGAGTCTTTTGGATGAGGTTCATAATCGCCATTTCAGTCGTTATCCTGTTTTTTACGTTTCAAGGATCGCTATCGGCTCAAACGGTTAATCAACCGGAAGGACTGGAAATCAACGAGGAGTGGATCGACACAGAAGAAATCCAAGTCTACTGGCAGGATGCATTAAGGGAATATCGAGATTTCATACCATTATCACCCGATGAGCATTGGTTGGATGCCGTAAAAGATGGGTCGATTTTTTCGTTGAAAGACTGGCTGAATGGATTTTTATTATTTTTTTTGGAGGAATGGCAAACCAACGGCAAATTGATCGGCATGTTGTTCTTGTTGGCGCTGATGAGTGTGTTTTTGAAAATTCTCGTCGGTTCATTCGAAAATGGGGCAGTCAGCAAGATTAGCTATTTGGTGATCTTCGGTGTGCTGCTGACCATCGCGATCTCTAGTTTCTATCAAGTCGTCAATTATACAACCGAAACGATCAACTCGCTCAGTCACTTTATGTTTGCAATGTTGCCGTTGATGCTCAGTTTGATGGCAGCGTTCGGTAATGTGGCAACCGTTGCTTTTTTTCAACCGATCATTCTCCTGTTCACCCAAGTCTCTGGCGTTTTGGTCACGAAAATCGTCCTGCCACTTTTATTCATCTCTGCGATTTTACATATAGCTAGTTTTGTGAATGAAGAATTCAATGTTTCGCGGTTAGCCGACTTGTTTAAATACGTTGCCTTTGTCATTATGGGAGCCTTTATGGCGTTGTTTGTATCCTTGATGTCCTTTCAAGGGGTGAACGCAGCTGTATCGGATGGGCTCGCCATAAAAGCTGCGAAGTTTGTGACGAGCAACTTTATCCCGATTATTGGACGAATGTTCACGGATGCGACCGACACTGTTTTATCTGCCTCCGTATTGATGAAAAATGCAGTCGGCGCAGCTGGTGTGGTCATCATTCTAATCATTACGCTCTTTCCGGTTTTGAAGGTATTAGTCATCGGACTCGTTTATAAAGTAACCTCAGCGGTGTTGCAGCCGATTGCCGACGGTCCGGTCGTCGAACTGATTGAAGTCATGGGAAAATACATTCTTTATATTCTCGTCGCTCTGTTGATGATGTCATTAATGTTTTTCTTCTCGATCGTCATGCTCGTCATTGTCAGCAATCTATCGTTAATGATTCGCTAGGGAGGTTCTCGGCATGTCCTTTATTATGGATTGGGTGTCACAAATCATTCTATTTATATTCTTGGCTACCATCGTGTCTCTATTGATTCCCAAGAATTCGCATGAAAAGGTAGTGAAACTCGTTTTCGGATTAATTATTTTTCTATTATTTCTTCACCCAATCAAAACGATCTTCCAAGTGGAACCGGAACAAATCATTTCTGAAATACAGGTAGAAGATTACTTGCAAACGAGCCCAGACATCGAAGAAGAAATTTCTGATAAAAAAAAAGAAATACAAGCTTCAACTGATGCATATATATTAGAACAGCTAGAAGAACAAGTTGAAAATATCGTAAGTGAGGAGTTGATCGAAACTTATGGTGTAGCTATTCACGACCTTTCCATCCAAATGGACAAACCAGAATCAATGGAAGAGCCTCAAATGGAGTTACTTACCTTTACGCTTGAAGAAACGCAGGATGGTTTGATCGAGCCTGTGGAGCGTGTGTCGATTCCAAGGCAACCGACGACAGACCAATCCAACCAAGACGAAGAAATCATAAAAACCATTTCTACATTACTAGAACTTCCTCTTCAAGCTATTGAAATTGAATGGGAAGGAGGATAAACCTTGAGTCTGAAGCAATGGTTTCAAACCAAAACTGAAGACGGTCAAAAACCTTCCAAAAAGTCATACATTCTCTTAATCGGCTTAATTGGCCTTCTATTTCTTCTCATTTCAAATATTTTTTCAGATTCAAATGAAGAAGAAGTTCCTTTAAGTGATGAGCAGGAAGTTTGGTTAAAGAATGAAGAGAAAGACTCAGCGAGTGGGAATGCAGAAAATCAAATCTCCATGGTCGAGGACAGAATGGAAGAAGAACTGACCGAGGTTCTCAATACGTTAGCGGGCGTTTCAAATGTACAAGTTGTCGTTCAACTCGATTCTTCTGACTTGAAAATATACGATAAAAATCAAACAACCAGCTATCAAAAAACCGATGAAAACGATCAAAGCGGGGGAACAAGAACGGTCGAAGATGAAACAGTGGAAGATCAAACGGTGCTCATCCGAAAAAATAACAATGAAGAACCATTATTGATTCAAACAAAAAATCCTAGAGTGCGGGGAGTCCTGATTACTGCTGAAGGGGTTGATCAAATTCAAAGCAAGCAAATGGTAATTGATGCTGTATCTCGGTTATTGGATGTATCAACGCACCGAATTGCAGTGATGCCTAAAAGTAAGGAGGAGTAAAATGGTTTTGAAAAAACAAACAGTTTGGTTAATTACGATGTTAAGTCTATTAATTGTGTTGAGTGTCTATTATATGCTCCCGGGGGATGACCAGGTTGCCATGACAGATGGTGATGAGGATCAGCAGGAGGATGAACGCTCTGAAGGTGAAGCAGGTGATGAATCGATGGGAGAAAACTTTGTTGTCTCCGAGTTAGCAACAGATGACTATTTCCAGACGATTCGCCTTGAAACAGAAGATTCAAGAAGTGAGCTGAAAGAACAGCTATCAGAAGTGATTTCTTCGACGACAGCGACCAGTGAAGAAAAGAACGATGCCATGAACCAAATTTATTCGCTAGAAACAGCCTCTCAAAAGGAATCTCTGCTCGAAAAGATGATTATTCAGGAAAAGGATTTCCAAGACGTACTCGTCCGGCAAGATGAAGATCGCGTTAACGTTACCGTGATGGCCAATGAACTATCAAAAACAGACGCAAACCATATTATGCAGATGGCTCGCGATGAATTCGGCATTACCGATGTCTCTGTCAAATATCAAACCGATGGAGAGCAGCCGAGCTTATCAGATGACGACCAGCCGGATGACTCACAAGAGGACCAACAACATTCCCATGATGACTCCGACTCAGATGGAGAAGAAGACGAATCAAGTTCTGATTCAGAGGAAGAGGAATCAAGTTCCGAGTTAGAGGATGATGAGGAAGATTCCGAAGAATAACCCGCATAGTAGTTGGAATAATTTTCATAAGAACAACCCCAATCCCATATCCCTACCCGGATATGGGTTTTTTGTGGTATTCTCAATATTGACGAACAGTTATGAAAATTAAGTTGAAGAATGCTTGAGTTTTATCGTACAATGAAACCTAGATTAAGTTAAAAGAAAAAGGAGTGCCAGTGAATATGTTAAAGGTGCAAGAGATTCGTGAACTAATAAAATTGATTGATGAATCGTCAATAACTGAATTTAAGTATGAAACAGAAGATGCAGAAGTTTTTTTGAAGAAAGCTACAGGTGAAGTACAATCCCCAGCTCCAGTCGTACAAACAGCTACACCACAGCCTGCTGAACAAGCAGCACCTGCTCCACAACAGGATACACAAACTGCTCAACCAGTGAATGAACCATCAGCCGATCAAAACGAAACACAAAAAGAAGAAAAATCTGAAGCCAGCAGTGACTTCGACCATGAAATCACATCACCAATGGTCGGAACGTTTTATGCGGCTCCATCGCCTGATGATGATCCATATGTCCAAGTAGGAGATCAAGTAGGCGAAGATTCAGTCGTTTGCATTGTCGAAGCAATGAAACTATTTAATGAGATTGAAGCGGAAGCAAAAGGTAAAATCGTTGAGATTTTGGTAGAAGACGGCGAGTTGGTTGAATACGGACAACCGTTGTTCAGAATCAAAAAAGCGTAAGGAGGGATTGTCCGTGATCGAACGAATTTTGGTCGCCAACCGAGGAGAAATTGCAGTACGGATCATTCGAGCGTGTAAGGAATTGGGGATTGAAAGCGTTGCTGTTTACTCTGAGGCCGATAAAGAATCTTTACATGTTCAACTGGCTGATGAAGCTTATTGTATCGGTCCGGCTTCAAGTAGGGATAGTTACTTAAATAAAACGAACATCATGAGTATTGCTAAACTGACGAACTGTGATGCCATCCATCCTGGTTACGGTTTCTTGGCTGAGAATGCGGATTTCGCAGAGATGTGCGAAGAATGCAATGTGATTTTTATCGGGCCAAGTGCTGAAGCGATTTCAAGAATGGGTACAAAAGACGTCGCCCGGGACACGATGCAAGATGCCGGTGTTCCGATTGTCCCAGGGTCTGACGGAATTATCGCAGACGTGGAAGAAGGAAAGAAAGTAGCCGAAGAAATCGGTTATCCTGTCATCATCAAAGCAACTGCCGGTGGTGGTGGAAAAGGAATTCGAGTAGCAAGAGATGAAGAGGAGCTTGTGAAAGGAATCCGGATTACTCAAAACGAAGCTGAGACGGCATTCGGAAACCCTGGTGTCTATTTGGAAAAATATATTGAAGATTTCCGTCATGTTGAAATTCAGATTATGGCGGATGGTCATGGGAATGCCGTTCATTTAGGGGAAAGAGACTGTACCGTTCAACGGAGACTGCAAAAACTGATTGAAGAAACACCTTCCCCGGCAATTGATGAAGAGACCCGACAAACGATGGGTGAAGCGGCCGTACGTGCTGCGCAAGCCGTCGATTACATCGGTGCAGGGACGGTTGAATTCATTTATGACTTGAAAGAAAACACGTATTATTTCATGGAAATGAATACTCGGATTCAAGTAGAGCATCCGGTAACGGAAATGGTGACCGGAATCGACTTGATTAAAGAAATGATTCGTGTAGCCAGTGGCCAAGAATTGTCCGTGAAGCAAGAGGATATTCAATTTGAAGGTTGGGCGATCGAGTGTCGGATCAACGCAGAAGATCCGTTCAAAAACTTCATGCCATCTGCCGGAACAATCGATATGTACTTACCGCCAGGTGGATTCGGTGTGAGAGTCGACTCAGCAGCATACTCTGGCTGGATGATTCCACCCTATTATGATTCGATGATTGCGAAACTGATTACTCACGGTGCAACCCGTCAAGAAGCAATCGACCGGATGCGTCGGGCATTAGATGAATTCATGATTGAAGGAATACACTCAACGATTCCTTTCCATCAGCGTATGATGAACCATCCAGTATTTGTTGCTGGTGACTTCAATACGAAATTCCTTGAAAATTACCACGTGATGGAAGATGATGAAGAGTAGGAAGAGGTGAAGGATATGGATGATAAGCAACTATTGAATGTCAGCGATGATGAATCCTTAGGTAAAGTAGAAATTGCCCCTGAAGTCATCGAAGTGATTGCAGGGATTGCCGCAAACGAAGTTAGTGGAGTAGCGAATATGCGTGGCAATATCGCATCCAACGTATCTGAAAAGTTTGGCAAGAAAAGACATGGAAAAGGAATTAAAGTCGAGTTGATGGACGAAGGAATCAAAATTGATTTGTTCACGGTCCTCGACTATGGCGTATCCGTCCCAAAAGTCGCTCAAAAAATCCAAGATAGCATCCGGACGACCCTCAGAAATATGACGGCTTTGGAGATTCTGGAGATCAATGTCCATGTCGTAGGCGTACAGATTGAGGATAAAGCGGAAGACAAAGCATAACAACGTGAGTCTAACAGTAGGAAAATGTATTCCTGTTGTTAGGCTTTTTATTTCTTCGTAAATTTAAATATCTCAACTACCCAAAAGGGTTTGTTCAGCAATTAACAATGGAATTATATTTTAAAATTGTGTAATGCATCCTAACTTATATTTAAAAATCTCCCGCAACTCCAAGTCCATCCCATAAAATCAGATAGGTTCCTTTTTAATTCTCGCGTGTTTCATGGTAAACTAACGAAGGATAATATGTATATCATAAGATATACACATAGTTTTAAAGCGGCATGATAAGGGAGTTATTTCATGAATTCACGAAAACACGCGAGAGAAAAAGCATTTCAGGCCTTATACCAACTCGACATTAACGAAGTGGCGAATTACGAACAATTATTGCGGGTAATTGAAGAAGAGGTGGACCCGTATGCACGCAAGTTGGTATCTGGCGTGTTTGATAAACGGAATGAATTGGATGAAGCGATCGATGAGAAATTAGAAAAGTGGTCGTTTAGCCGAATCGGGACCGTTGAGAAAACGGTATTGCGTATTGCAGTATATGAAATGTTATATGATGATGAAGTTCCCGAAAAAGTATCGGTCAATGAAGCCGTCGATCTTGCCAAGCGCTTCAATGAAGAGCAATCAGGTAAATTTATCAATGGAATTTTGTCAAAGTTTATTACAGAGTAGGAGGGAACGCACATGACTACCGTAATGTATGGGGATGGATTGGCCCATCAAATGCGTTCCGAGTTGGCCGAAGAAGTTCGAGAATTAGCAAAGAAAAATATTCAGCCAGGCCTTGCGGTCATTATAGTCGGTGAAGATTATGCTTCCAAAACGTACGTCAGAATCAAAAAGAACGCTGCTGAAAAAATCGGAATTTATTCCAGGGTCTTAGAATTTGATGAGAGCTTGAAAGAAGAAGAGCTGTTGGTTCAAATTGAACAACTGAACAAAGATGAAGACATTCATGGAATCCTCGTCCAATTGCCTTTACCTTCCCAGATTGATGAAAGAAAAGTATTGGAATCGATCACACCGGAAAAGGATGTCGATGGTTTCCACCCGATCAATGTCGGACGCTTATCGAATAACCAACCTGGATTTATTCCATGTACACCCTATGGGATTGAAAAAATGCTGAATCACTACGGAATCGACGTTGCAGGAAAACACGTCGTCATCGTCGGAAGAAGTAACATTGTCGGTAAACCGGTCGGACAGATCTTACTGAATAAGGATGCGACCGTATCCTACTGCCACTCCAAAACGAAAGACCTGAAAAAACATACGTTACAGGCAGATATTTTGATTGTCGCTGTCGGCCGAGCAAATTTGATCACGCAGGATATGATTCAGTCTGGAGCGGTTGTCGTGGATGTCGGAAACACGTACTTGGAATCAGGTAAAGTCGTCGGCGATGTCGATTTTGATGAAGTGAAAAATAAAGCCAGTTCCATTACACCTGTGCCAAAAGGTGTCGGACCGATGACGATTACGATGCTTTTATACAATACGGTCCTTGCAGCAAATCAGTCATTAAATGAATCAAGCATGGAATCGACCGATTGAACCATGCAATCCAAAGGTGGTAAAGATGGATAAACGGTATCTGACAGTCACTGCACTAACCAAATATTTGAGACGAAAAATCGAAACCGATAAACACTTGCGGAACGTGTGGTTACAAGCCGAAATTTCAAATTTTAGCCACCATTCCAGAGGCCATATGTATTTTACATTAAAAGATGAAAATGCCCGCCTTTCCGCAGTGATGTTTTCTTTTCAGAACAAGTTTTTGAAGTTCAAACCGGAAAACGGCATGAAAGTCCTAGTCAAGGGCGAAATCAACGTGTACGAACCACAGGGCCAATACCAGATCTATGTCCAATCAATGGAGCCTGATGGAATTGGTTCGCTGTATCTGGCTTACGAGGAATTGAAGAAAAAGTTAGCGAAGGAAGGGTTGTTCGATGAGCAACGCAAAAAGCCGATCCCTTCCTTCCCATCCCATATCGGTATCATCACCTCGCCGACAGGTGCTGCCATACGCGATATTTTAACCACAATCGAAAGGCGTTTCCCGTTTGTCAAACGGACGTTGCTTCCAGTAAATGTTCAGGGTAGACAAGCTGCTCCATCGATTGTCAAGGCCATTGAAAGAGCAAATGCATCCGATTTCGATGTCTTGATCGTCGGCCGAGGTGGTGGATCGATTGAAGAGTTATGGGCGTTCAACGAAGAACAAGTTGCGCGTTCAATTTCAACATCGAACATCCCAATCATTTCTGCTGTCGGGCACGAAACTGACTTTACGATCAGTGATTTTGTAGCGGATTTAAGAGCCCCGACGCCAACTGCAGCTGCAGAGCTTGCCGTACCTTCCATGATTGAGTTACATAAGCATCTGACACAACTCACGAGCCGGTTGAATTATCATTTAACCCAAGACGTAAAAAGAAAAAAAGAACAATTAGCTGCGTTGGAAAACACATATGCTTTCAAATATCCAATTCAATTGAATAAACAAAAAGAACAGGACTTGGATCGGATCGTTGGCGATCTGGAACGGACGATCAATCATTTGATTGATCAGAAAAAACAACAGCTTTCACGCCAAAAAGAGCAGATCCTAAATAAATCTCCGCGGTATTTGTTGGCCGAAAAGAAAAGTGAACTTCACTATTTAAGAGAGACGATGGAACGAACTGCTTTGAATCGTTTTGAACAAAAATCCACCCATTTTCTTTCCTTGCTTGAAAAATTATCGATTTTAAGCCCATTGGAGACGATGAAACGAGGCTATGGCATTGTTTATTCGCCTACAGGTGATTTGGTCAAATCAATTAATCAACTGACGGTTGGTGAAGAGATCAGCGTGTCAGTTTCTGATGGCAAGGTCGATGCACGGGTATTCAATGTGACAGAAAGGAATGAATTCAATGACTGAAGAAAAAGACAATCAGAAAGATGAGCTTTCTTTTGAGCAAGCCATGGAGCAATTGGAAAAAATCGTTCGCGTGTTGGAGGAAGGAGACGTTCCTTTAGAAAAAGCAATTGAGCTGTACAAAAAAGGAATGGAACTATCTAAAGTTTGCAACAACAAATTACAAGCAGTCGAAAAAGAAATGACACAGATTATGAAAGAAAACGGTGACACTGAAGAATTCGATATGGAGGAAGAACTTCGTGAACATTGATCGTTTCATAAAAGATAAACAACTTTTGATCAACAAATACTTGAAAGAAGTCGCAGGTTCCATTAAAACTTCCGACGATTTAAAAAAAGCGATTCAATATGCCGTGGATGCTGGTGGAAAACGGTTACGACCCGTGTTGATGATGACGGCATATGAAGGATTCACGCAGGCCGATGAAAAAATTCTCCACCCAGCCCTTGCACTGGAGATGATCCATACGTATTCATTGATCCATGATGACTTACCGGCTATGGATGATGATGACCTCCGGCGAGGCTTTCCGACGTTGCATAAACAATTTGATGAAGCAACAGCCATCTTAGTCGGCGATGGACTATTGACATATGCCATCCAATTAATTTCTTTTTCACCTTATTTGAAGGCGGAAGAGAAAGTTTATATCACGCAGCAATTGAGTCAGGCAGCAGGCTTTGAAGGAATGATCAATGGTCAGCATTTGGATCTGAAAGCAGAAAACCAAGCGATTGCCGAAGACCATTTAACGCAAATCCATGAGAACAAAACCGGTGCACTCATCCAAACGGCCATCAAAATTGGGGCTTACTTGGGGAATGCCACCCCACCACAAATCGAGGCATTGAAAAAATTAGGATATTATTTAGGTCTGATTTTCCAAATTCAAGACGATATTCTAGACGTAGATGGAAACGCAGAGGTACTGGGAAAACCTGTCGGAAGTGACATGGTTCAGAACAAAAGTACGTATCCGAAATTATTGGGACTCGATGGTGCCATCGAAAAAAGAAACCAATATATGGAACAAGCCAAGCAAGCGTATCACGATTCAGGGATTGAACAACCGCTCTTCTTAGACTTTATCGAAGTGTTTGGGAATCGTTCCTATTAAGTTGTATAAATTGTCAGCTAAAAAGTGCTGTGATAAAATAGAATGTATGTAGGGGAGTGGAGCAGTATTCTAGTCGACCCTCCATTTCTGAAGGCGGGCCTAAAAATCCGCCAAAGGGCACATCGATGAAGTTCCTTGTGTTGGCTTGAGGCGCCCAGCCT
>CALGNY010000104.1 GCA_937958375.1 uncultured Bacillaceae bacterium | reverse complement strand
GCATTGACAGGCTTTCTCACTACTTTGAGATGGGATTTTTTCGAACTCAACGCACTGACACAACAATAGATTAGCCTTCACTGAAATCCATCCAAAATAACTATTCTTCTCGTTCGTCACTAACTGCCTTTTTCTTTTTTCTCAATCTGATCCAAATGATCACCCCAACAATAGCAAGTGGAATCAGCAACGGTGAGAGTCCGATTAGGAAAACGGCTAGCCCGGAACCGATTGTGATCAGAAAGTTTATCGTATCCATAAATAAGCTTTGGGCCCGTTCGCCTGTGTTTAAGTCGTCCTGTCCTTGAAGTTCTGATATTTTCACTTGTCTTTCTTGCATATTGATGGTGATTGTCGAATAGGTGACCTGATTATCCAAGTATTCCATGCGACCTTTAATCTGTTCGATTTGTTCTTGGACTTCTGACAGGTCATCGGATATTTTCAATAAATCCTCTGTAGTTTCAGCTTCTTCCATAAACGCCAGCAATCGTTCCTCGACCGCTTCTTTAGATGTTAATCTCGATTCCAAATCGACGTATTCCTCACTGACATCTTGACCATTCGTTATTTTTTCCAAAACGGTAGCGGATTGTTCTTCAGTATGGTCCAAGAATGCTTGAAAATGTTTTTGAGGAACTCTTACTTGAAGGTGTCCGTGGCGCGATTCACCTTCATCGGTTTCGAAGACTTCCGAACTGACGATATATCCCCCAAGCTCAGTAATTTTTTGTTGAATCGACTCTTGCATGTCATTTAAATCGTCTACTTCGACACGCATATGACCCGTGTAAATGATCATTTGCATTTCTGGCAACGCGTCAGTCCGTTGTTCTGGAACCGATTCAGTATCGCTATCTTCCGCTTCGGCCATTTCCATCTCAACCACTTCACCATCAGCTGCGCTAAAACCTTCCGCATCACTGGATTCATTTGCTCGATCCACAACTGCCTGATCTGCCATCTCCTCGCGGTCATCCGAATTTTCCGCTGAATCACCTGAACAAGCAATCAGGAAACAAATCATGAAGCCAAGCCATAGAATAGTCAATAAACGTTTCATTGTATAATGACCCCCATCATTCTGTTTGCAAGATTAGACGTTAGGTGAGTTTAAATGTTACAACGGAATGGTTGAGTTTTTTACAGTAGGGAATTTGTATAGAAATTAAAGAAGGAAGGCTGATCGAATCATGAAAAAGAGACACATCGGCCAAATCGTCCTCGTCTTGATCTTGATTTGGGTGATTTATTCATTCAATCAACGGCTACTGACCATCTCACCGGAAACGATTCGGACGTTTATTTTCCAGGCCGGATGGTTAGCGCCATTCTTTTATATTTTATTATATGCCGTACGTCCATTTGTTTTGTTTCCTGCTTCACTTTTTTCGATAGCAGGTGGCCTGGCATTTGGGGCGGTATACGGGAGTGTCCTTGCTTTCCTTGGATCGCTTGCTGGTGCGACGACAGCGTTTTTTGTTGCACGGAAATTCGGGCAAAAAGCAATTAACGCGAAACTCAAAGGAAAACTCCAAGAATATAGCCAACGTTTTGAAGAAAAAGGTTTTTTGTATATTCTGGTTCTGAGATTGCTGCCTGTGGTCAATTTTGACTTGATCAGTTATTCGGCAGGCATTTCGCGTGCGCATTTCATTGATTTTATTCGAGCGACGGCGATCGGGATTATCCCGGGCACGATCGTCTATAACTTGCTTGGTGCTAGTATCGTCAGTGGAAGTCCTGTTAAAATGGCCGGAGTGGCGTTACTCTATTTCGTTATCGTCATTGTTCCGTTACTATGGAGACATACGATCATGAAAAAAGTTGAAAATATCCAATCCGATTCATAGCATGGAGGAATTTTTATGGAAAGATTGCAACAACATCTACGTCAAATCCATCAAAAAAGTTACAAAGCCTATAAAGATTTAAAAGGGAAATATCAGTTTCAATCGTATCGCCTTGCGATTGATTATGTGCAGGGCGATCCATTTGCTGCACCTTCAAAAATTCGGCTGATTTTTTCAAATGAACAGATGGGGGCCAAAAAAGATTGGTTGCAGACGAAGCGGCGAAAAACCTATGTAGAAGATGAGATTGCACGTCGGGTTCACCAGGCAATTCAGCAATGTCGTGTGTCCGTTCGGGGTAGTGGAAAAAGCGGCAATATCGAAATCGATGCGCCTGATCAAGTAATTTTGGAGCGAACAGCAGTCGAGTTGACCCCAGAACAGGGTACGGTTTGTTTGTCTATTGGGCTACCCGCCAATGGACGGCGAATCAATGGAAAGGAAGCCGAGAAATTAATCTTCGAAGCCATTCCTCAAATTGCTAGAGAATCTGTGCTTTCATTAGATGAAAATCGAATTGAAAATGCTTGGAAGCTTGCGGACCAGCACGATGAAATCAGAAAAACGATGCAAGAAAAAGATTGGATTGCTTTTATTGCCAATGGTTCCGTATTACCTCGAAAAAGTGGGGTCAGTACAAAGCCATTGGCAGAGGCGGTCCCTTTTCAAAGTCCACTTGAAAATGAGGTTTCAATCGCGGTACCACATCGGGACGTGCCTTTAAAAGGAATGGCGATCAAAAAGGGAATTACGTTAATTGTCGGTGGTGGCTTTCACGGAAAAAGTACATTGCTCCAAGCGCTCGAAGAAGGGGTCTATGAACATATCATCGGTGATGGCAGAGAATTTGTATTGACCGATCCGACAGCGTTGAAAGTCCGGGCAGAGGATGGCCGGAGTATTTCGAACGTGGATATTTCACCATTTATCAATGATCTGCCGAACGGTGCTTCAACGACTACCTTTGCGACGGAAAATGCAAGTGGAAGTACATCCCAAGCTGCCAATGTCGTCGAGGCGATTGAAGCAGGTGCCAAGTCCTTGTTGATTGATGAGGATACGACGGCGACGAATTTTATGATCCGCGATGAACGGATGCAGCAATTGGTTGCACCAGAAAAAGAACCGATTACGCCATTTGTTCAGCGCATTCGTGCATTGTATGATTACGAAGGCATCTCAACGGTCTTGGTGATGGGTGGTTCAGGGGATTATTTTCGGGTAGCTGACGAAGTGATTATGATGGATCGCTATGTGCCGAAAAATGTAACCGAACAAGCACATGAAATTGCAGGGATTCGCATGGAGGCGGGTGAACCAATCGGAGTGAACCGTTTCACCCGGCAACCGGAATGGAAATCACTAAAGCCGCTACTTGGAAAAAAACCTAAAGTCCAGGCGAAAGGGATGAATACAATCGTTTTCGGGAAATCCCCGATTGACCTTCACTTCGTTGAACAAATTGTCGATTCTTCCCAAACAAGAATGATTGCAAATGTGTTAAAATATATGACGTTACAGAAAGGCCATGAGGTTCGATCGATTCCGGAATGGCTTGATTGGATTGAGCAACAAATCGATCGAAACGGACTGAACTTTACACAAAAAAATCAAGAGGAGCATCCCGGTGAACTGGCCAGACCAAGACGGATGGAAATCGCCAGCGCATTGAACCGGTTGCGTCGTCTTACTGTTCATATGAATTAATGTTTTAAAAAGGAGGGGTGGTCATGGATTTTCAGGAATTAAAAGAAGCATTACAGGCGTATGCAGAGGATATCAATATCCAAAAAATCGGCTTTGCTTCGGCAGATACATTCGATACGCTGAAACAACGCCTGCTCGTTCAGCAATCATTAGGTTATCAATCCGGATTTGAAAAGGGGACGGTTGAAGAACGAACCACCCCTCAAAAGCTATTGCCGAAAGCCCAGTCGATCATCTCGATTGCGATTGCTTATCCGTCTCGGATGAAAAATGCACCGAAAAGCAAAAAAGGTGATCGCCGTGGATTTTTCGCCAGAGCATCTTGGGGAAAAGATTATCACGATGTGTTGCGGGAGAAGCTACGGTTATTGGAGAAATTTTTACATGAAAAAGTCGAAGGTGTCGCAACGAAAGCAATGGTCGATACCGGTGAATTACATGACCGGGCAGTTGCGGAACGGGCTGGCATCGGTTTTGTCGGAAAAAACTGTTCATTAATCACAGAGGAATACGGTTCCTATGTGTATTTAGGCGAAATGATTACCAACATTCCGTTTGAACCGGACGATCCGGTTGAAGAAGGGTGTGGCGATTGTAATATATGCGTGGATGCATGTCCGACCGATGCCTTGGTTCAAGGAGGTCAACTCAATGCATCCCGTTGCATCGCTTTCCAGACGTTAACCAAAGAGTATTTACCCGATGAATTCCGTTCCAAGCTCGGTAACCGGTTGTACGGTTGCGATACATGTCAATTGGTCTGCCCGAAAAACAAAGGAATGGACTTTCATTTGCACGAGGAACTTGAACCAGACCCAGAGCTGGTGAAACCACGATTGATTCCACTGTTGACGATGTCGAATCGTGAGTTTAAACATCAATTTGGATACATGGCAGGTTCATGGCGAGGCAAAAAACCACTACAGCGAAACGCAATTATCGCGCTTGCTCACTACCGTGACGAAACTGCGGTGGATACGCTAGAAAACTTGATGCACAATGATCCGCGTCCAGTCATTCGCGGGACCGCTGCCTGGGCAATCGGAAAAATCGGTACTCCAGCATCAAGATCGATTATTGAACAAGCCATGGAAAAAGAAGAAGATGAAGGCGTGCTTGAAGAGATGCAAAAAGGGATTGCGCTATGTAAGTCTGTGGGTTAAGTAGATTTCGGAGTTAAT
>CALGNY010000103.1 GCA_937958375.1 uncultured Bacillaceae bacterium | reverse complement strand
GAAGCCAAAAAGAAATATGGCGATATGAAAGATCGATTGAGCGACGATTAAAAATGAAATTGTGAATCAAAAAAGTAACCTGCTAATATTAAGCGGGTTACTTTTTTGTTCATATGTTCTCTATATTACTTTTCCAAGTGTTAACTAAATCCTTCGCTGCTTGTTTTGGATTACTTGCTTCCGTAACTGCAGTTACGACAAAAAAGCCATCTACTCCGGTTTGTGCGAGTTGGGGTAGATCGTCATGCTTGACGCCACCACCAAGAACGAGTGGAAGCGGACTAACCGAAGCGAGCTCAGATATTTCGGAGAAGCTTCTTGTTATGATGCTTCCATCTTGAGCCTGTCCACAATCGGGTTTTGTCGCTGTTTCACGCAAAGGTCCAATTCCAAAATAATCGATCGGTTCCACATCTACTGATTGGATATACTCAAATAAATCATCTGTCCTTGTAGAGATGCCTACGATTGAATCTTGACCCAGATATTTACGACAAACATCTACTGGAATATCCGTCTGGCCGACATGAATACCATCTACTTTTATTCCTTCCTCTCTAGCAGCGAGAACCACGTCAAGGCGGTCGTTCACGAGAAGGGCTACTTCATCTGATTTTCCTGCTTCATGAATGACTTCTGCAGCTTCTCTAGTCAGCTGAATCAATTCACGGGCGGACGCCTTTTTTGAACGGATTTGAATACAAGTAAAGCCAGCTTCAATTGCATCTTTTATGATCGATGCGACAGGTCGGCCTTCCGTATTTTCAGGTCCGATCACCAAATAGGCAGAGATATCTAATTTTTCTCTGATACTCATTGTTCTTCACCTAAAATGTTATTTATTTTTTCTATTTTCGAGTTGATGGTGTCCGTAGCGCCTGGACGCACATCGGCTTTCACGACCGCTTGTGTACGGATCCCTTTTTCAGCAAGTACAAATGTAGCATCCTTCACGACTTGCATCACTTCATCCCATTCGCCTTCAATTTCTGTAAACATAGCAGTGGTTCGATTCGGTAAACCAGATTCACGAATGACTTTGACTACCTCAGCTACTTCCTTTGCTAGTTCATTGCCTTCTCCTGTTGGGGCAATCGATACAGCTACCAAAGTATTCATTGTTTTACCTCCTCTACGTCAAATGGGTTATCCGCAATTTCAGATGCAGTTGCTTTGTATAGTTCATCGAGAAAATGTGTTTGGAAGCTTGCCGGTCCTTCTGCTTTATTTTCAGCTCGTTGTCCTGCTAGATTGAAAACAGCTGTCCCTGTTAAAGCAGCAACAAAAGGAGTGGCAGTTGTTGCATAGACGGCTATGGCTCCGCCTAATGCACATCCGGCACCTGTGATTTTCCCCATGAAATGTGATCCACCTTTAGAGTAGGCAATGGTGGATCCGTCCGTTACTAAATCTACTTCACCCGATACGGCAACAGCACCACCCGTCCATTTGGCAAGTGAAATGGCGGCCTCTTTCGCATGTGAGACAGAATCCGTCGAATCAACGCCGCGGACATTTGATGTATCCGTCCCACCGTCTAATTGCCACAATCCTGCCAAGGCTATAATTTCAGATGCATTTCCTCGTATGATACTAGGTTTATATTCTTTAAACTGTTCCAATAATCTAGTTCTCAGCTCTCCGATTCCGATTGCGACTGGATCTAAAATCCATTGTTTATTTAAGCTATGAAGTTTTTTGCTACGGAAGGAAAGGAATCTTCGTAAATGGGTAAAAGTGTACCTGCATTTAAATAAGTGGCACCGCCGGCTTCTGCAAGAACTTCAGCCTCATCAGGTAAATAAACCATCGCAGCGGATCCGCCTACCGCGATTTGAGCATTTGCTACAAAATTGATTGTGACAGAATTCGTGATCGATCCAGCCATTGGATTCGTTTTTTCACTGTTTCAACAACCTGAGCTACTTCTTCTTGAATCTTTTCCTTTTGAGTAATCATGATCTTCCTTTCTTTAGACACTGGAGCGAAGGGATCTTTTCCTAGCGCTTTCTCTCCAATAAAAAAATGTACTCCATTTTCTAAGGGAGTACATTTGTACATATTTTCAGAAATCTACTAGATAATATGCTAATAGACTTTCCAATTGACTCCCTACGACAGTATTAACTGACAGGTTTAAAGGGTCAGGTTCTACCTTCTCAACTCCTAAGAGTCCCCCCGCAACGTGATCTATTTAATTGTTGTTATACGTTAAGCCTATCAATAATAAACCGCTGAGTAAAGGAAGAGTGAAAAGATTTCACACTTAAACTCGAACTTCACTCATCAATGCATGCGTATTACCTTCTGGATCTTTAAAAAATACCATCCACGTTTCTGTTTGTCCGATTTTCGTAATCACATGTGGTTCATCCACAAAGGGAACACCCTGATCTACTAGGTGTTCATACGTTTCTTTAATATCCGTCACTTGAAAATAAATGACCGAACTTGGGTGAGCATATTCCTCTTTTTCAGGAAGGGTTAGCATGAGACGCAATCCGTCACAGTCAAAGAAAGCCATGCGATCGGTGTTAAATAGAAGAGAAAGGCCTAACTTCTCCTTATAAAAATCTAATGCTCTATTCAGATTATTTATAGGTACTCCAATCTGTCCAATCTTTTGAATTGCTGTAGCTTCCATCGTTAATTTTCCTCCTTTTTAAAGATGTCTTAATATTCTTACTATAACATAAGGCACAAAAAATAAACCCCGTAGGACCAAA
>CALGNY010000102.1 GCA_937958375.1 uncultured Bacillaceae bacterium | reverse complement strand
TATGTAAAGATAAATGCCAATGATCAAAAGCTATCATTCCTGACTTGGTTAATAGATAGAGGTTGGACAAAAGGATTTTATCTATATTTAAATTTACATGTAGTGCAATAAACTCGCTCTGGAAATATACTTCGCTTTCCGCGGGGAGCCGGTGAGCCTCCTCGTGCTTACGCACTGCGGGGTCTCACCTATGCTCTTTCTCCCGCAGGAGTCTACGTATATTTCCAGAGCTAGTTATGTGGGTAGTTCGGTTTCTCTTCCTAACCTTTATATAAAGTCCAGTTCCTCACTTCCAAAATTAGTCCAAATTATTAATATCGTTAATTGTATAATTATCAAACCTTACAGTAGTTCCATCAATGTTTCCAGTACCTGATATAGATACTTCTCCACCTTTTGTCGAAAATGTAGGTGTTACATCCCAATTAAAACCATCTCTATCATTTACATATTCACCTTCTACGTCAGAGTGTGAAACTTCACTTGGATCACCAACATTATTTGTTACCATGTACAGCTCAACAGCATTGATCGTATTAATCGCAGTAGACTTAATACTGTTTTCCTTCGAATCATCAATCACCCCAGCAATCGCAGGAACAGCTATAAGTGCGATAATCCCTAAAATAACAAGTACCGCCAATAACTCAACCAGTGTTACCCCTTTCGTATTGTTCACACGCTTGCGCAAAATAGCTTGCATGAGATCCTCTCCTTTTTGAAAAATATATTTTATTTTTACATCGGTGGCCCGATGAGGTTAACTGTTAATTAATTTGATTAAATAACTCGAACATCGGCATGATGATCGATAGAATGATGGTACCGACCACAACGGATAGCGTGACAATCATGAGTGGTTCGAGCAATGATTTCAACTGATCGTTTGCGGTTTCTAGGTCGTCTTCATAAAAGCTTGCGACTTGTTCGAACATCTCGGGTAGTGACCCGGTTCGTTCTCCGACGGCAATCATTTCTGTAAACATATATGGAAATGCCCAATGGTTCTTCAAGGGCTCGGCGAATGATCCGCCTTGTATCAATGAGTGTCTTGTCGTGACGAGTGCTTTCTTGAATATGCGATTGCTCGTTGTTTTTTCGGTCAGCTCCATGGCTTGGATAATCGGTACGGCATTGGCCAGCAACGAGCTCATTGACCGGGCGATGGATGCCAAATTGGATTTGACCATGATGTTTCCGATTACGGGTATTTTCAACAAAAAGCGATCGATTTTCATTCGTGACTTTTCTTGGTTGTATAAGTAATAAATCAATATGGCTGTAGCGATGGCAAGCAACAATAACAGCCACCAAAAACTGCCGATAAAATCACTGGCTGCCAGAACGAATTTTGTCACGGATGGCAGCTCCGCATCATAGGAAGCAAACATAGACACAAACTGTGGTACGACATAAATCAATAGAAATACGACGACCGCAGTTGCCACGACTAAAACGGTTGCTGGATAAGCAAACGTCGATTTCATTTTTTGATTCGTTTGATGCTGTTTTTGAAAATAGATGGCTAGTCCACCCAGTGTCGATTCAAGAGTGCCACTCTCTTCCCCGCTATGGACCATGTTTCGAAAGAATTCCGAAAAAATCTTTGGATGGTTTTCAAGAGCTTTCATGAGTGACTTTCCTTGTCGCAAATCAATTTCAATATAATAGAGAGCTTTTTTGAAATACTTATTTTTTGTTTGCTCACGTAGTAGGTTGATGGCTTCTACGATGGTCAAGCCAGCTTTCAACAGGGCTTGAAACTGTTGTAGAAATACAACAAATTCTCTCGGCTTAACGATTTTTCCGAAATGAAGATCACGGTTCCAAATGGTCTCTTTGATTTCAGCCAATGCTTCAACTTTATAGCCTTGATCCTTCAAAAGTTTCGTGGCTTGTTCTTTGTTGTAGGCCTCAAGCTTTCCTTTTTCAATTTTTCCTTCAATATCAAAAACCGTATAACGGAACGATGCCATGATCGATTCCTCCGATGAGTTATTCTTGGGCGACGCGGAAAACCTCTTCCGTTGTCGTGAGTCCTTGTTTTACTTTTTGCAGACCGTCTTCAAATAAGTACGTGAAGCCTTTTCGTTGAGCGATTTGCTCGATGGCTACCGATGTTTTTTCATCCAAGATGGCCTCACGGATTTCATCGTCAATATGCAGAACTTCGTGGATTGCCGTCCGACCACGATAGCCGGTATTATTACAAGACGGACAGCCACTTCCTCGTTTGACGGTTTCAATATCCATTTGATATTTATCAAAAATCGCTTGTTCGCGAAGTGATGGCTTGATTGCCTGCGCACACTCCCGGCAAACGGTTCGGACCAACCGTTGTGCCACAACACCATTCAAGGACGAACCAATCAGAAACTGTTCCACGCCCATATTTTTCAGTCGATCGATCGCTCCGATCGAATCGTTTGTATGTAGCGTACTCAAGACGAGATGTCCGGTAATGGATGCTCGGACAGCCATATTGGCGGTTTCTTGGTCACGGATTTCACCGAGCATAATGATGTCCGGGTCTTGTCGTAATATCGCCCGTAATCCATTCGCAAACGTTAGGTCAACTTTCGGATTGACCTGTATTTGGTTGACTCCCTCCAGCTGATATTCCACAGGATCTTCAACCGTGATAATATTAATGGATTCATGGTTCAGCCGGGTTAACGCCGCGTACATGGTCGACGTTTTACCTGATCCAGTCGGTCCTGTCAGCAACACAATGCCATAGGGTTCCTCAATCATTTGGACGAATTTTGCATAATTATCTTTCGAAAAACCGAGTTCCTTCAGGTTATTCGACGTCGCGGCCGTATCCAAAACACGAATAACTACTTTTTCCCCGAAGATTGTCGGTAATGTACTGACTCGAAAATCGACCTTCCTACCTTCTATATTCAACTTAATTCTTCCGTCTTGCGGAATTTTTTGCTCGGTAATGTCCAACCCAGCCATAATTTTGACCCGAGTGACCATCGAAGCTTGGACACCTTTCGAAAAAGTTTGTTCGGTATGAAGCGCTCCATCCATTCGAAGCCGGACGACGACCTTTGTTTCCTGTGGATCGATATGAATGTCACTCGCTTTTTGGACGACGGCTTGCTGGAACAGTTGGTTTAAAATTTTTACGATTGGCGAGCTTTCTTCTTCAATTGTTAAATCTGTGCCTTTGGTTTCTTGATACTGTTCTTCCAATTCGTCAGTGAAGTCTTCTTGCTCATAGAGCGCTAAAATGGCTTGTCTGATTTCACTCTTCGTTACGATCACTGGCTCAACCTCGAAGCCTGTCGACAGGCGTACATCATTAATCGTGAAGTAGTCCAGTGGATCGGAAATCGCCAAAAACAATTTGTTTTTTTCGCGTTTCAGCGGAATAATGCTTTTTTCTCTGACATAGTCTTTCGGAATCAGTTTTAACAAGGATGTGTCGAATTCATAGTTATGTAGCCGAATGTGCGGGTATCCGAGTTGTTCTTTCAATACTTCGGCAAGTTGAACATCCGTAATTTGCCCTTGTTCCGTCAAGTAGTCACCGAGCCTTTGCCCGGCGTCTTTATTTTCCAAGGCTTCATTCAATTGCTCTTCGGTAATGAGATTGGCTTGCACCAATAGTTCACCGAGTCGTAGTTTCACTTTTTTGACCATTGGAAAGGCTCCTTGAATCGTCATATTTAACACGCTATTTTTCCAAATATATGATAAATTATAGATAGTTAGAATGACATCTATGTATCTAGTTATATTATACTAAAGTACTAGGGCAAAAGCGAGGTTATTTTGTATGAAAAAGCAACTTTTTGGGGACAATAAAGGATTTACACTGGTTGAGATTCTTGGGGCGATTACAATCATTTCGATTGTTCTCCTGGGACTTTTTACCCTGTTCCCTCAAACGGCATACATGCAAAATACGAATGAAGACAAATTAACTGCTGTGAATTTATCGAATCTCGTGTTGGAAGACTTGCGGAATATCGATGAAACTACCTTATCTGCAGGAACTTTTCAGCAGTTTAACCAAACAGGAAGCATACCTATTTCTTCCGTCAACAACGATGGTCAATTTCTTGAACACCCTCGCTTTCGTCTTGAAATTCAGTTAGAGTCAGTCGATGATTTTTTACGAGCCATGATACGAATCTACGATGAAAATCATTCGGAATTAATGCGGACCTACGATTTGATTGAGGTGTCCTCATGAACAATCAAAAGGGGTTTACGCTCGTCGAATTGTTGGCGACAATGGTACTACTATTTCTCGTGAGTACGCTTGTTTTATCCATTGCGACGCAAGCGATCGAAAATTACCGACAAACGGAAACAAGGTCATTTGCTCAACAGGAAGCAAATCTACTCATCAATCAACTGACATCGACACATCGAACCTCAAGTTCTTATGAGGTACGTCGAGACGAGTTATTTCACTATACGATTACGGCAGATAATGAGAAAACGAGCAAGGTCGATACCGCTCCATTTCAACTAGATCTCACACTTGGCGCTGAAGACATAACCGTTGGCGAATCGATTCTCGTGAACGTATCGGAACATTCATCGATTCCACTACAAGTAACGGTTGTCAGTCAGCCCGATCAACGTTTTAAAACGTTTGAAATTGATACGAATCTATACCGGATTAAGCAATCGGTCAGCTCCACGAATGAGGAATAAAGGATGTTTGATTATGAAAAAGAACGATTCATTCAAAAAGTATCTATCCAATGAGAATGGCGCAGCACTCGTTTTAGTGTTGATTGTCATTGCTTTGGTGATGTTTTTTTCCACTGTGATCATGAATTCGATTCTGACTCAAGCGAAGCATAACCAAGTGTCCGAAACGGATTATCGTGCCGTTCATTTGGCTGAAATGGGAGCAGAATTTACGCAAACCAAGCTATCGGAGTATGTGCAAGAAAATGACTTTGATCCAAGCTTGGAAATGTTTTATTTCAGTGATTTATTTGATGTGCTGGAAAGGGAGTCGAGCCAGTTCGTCGTTGACGATGAATATCCAGACCGAGGGTTTGTCGTCACCCAGGATTCGAGGCAAAACACGAGCTATGAAATGACTGAAGACGGTGCAAAGGTCTTTGTTGAGATTACCGGGAAAGATGGAGACAGAGAGAAAGATCTATATTTAACCTTTAACGTTCGCTTTGCGAATGGAGGTAGTGGCGATGGAAGTGTGGATGACTGGGAGCGTGGCAGTGAGACATTTCCTGAACTACCGAGCGATCCTGACCCCGATACAGAATATGTCGATTCTGATGGAAAAGAGTATAAAAATGTATGGGATCTTACCACAGGTGACTATTATGCGGACGGAAACATACACATCGCCCAAAATTCAGATATAACTATTTTAGGTATTGGTGTATTTAATGAGGGAATGAGCTTCAAAGGAAACCCGCATACGCGTGTTTTGGTACGCGATCATGCCTATTTTAATAAGCCATTGACTTGGGAAAGCAACAAACATCCTACGTTTATCGGGTGTGGAAGTGCGCGTTTCAAGAACGGCTTAGACTATGGCGCTCAATTTGGTGTAAGGCAGCATTTCATCGCGGACGGACCTGTTTATTTTGATAAAGAGCGCGTATATATTGGTGAAGATGCTATTTTTTATGATGGACTATATTTTAATCATAATAAAGGAATCCTAGAAGTCGGGGGGAATGTAACCATTTATGTTGATGGTGACCCACGGCATTATTTCGATCAGCATATAAAAGGTAAGATTGAACATGTCGGTGACTTAACGATTCACGGAAATGGTGATTCGATCACCAATCCTCATGGAACGAAGCAAATCAGTCATCTATCAAACCCAACCTATGCCGAACCGTGCGATGCCTATCCTTTACCTGAAATCGAAGGCGGTGGAAATGGCGATGCCGGTGCCGATTTAGTGGATGGCGAATACTGAGGAATAATGCTGCCGAGTTTGAGGCTAACTGTTGATAAAAGCGTTCTAATTGATGATAAACATGAGCTGACTGTTGATAAACGCTGGCTAACTGACGATAAACTCGGGCTGACTGACGATAAACGCAGCCTGACTGTCGATAAACTCGAGCTAACTGTCGATAAACATGAGCTGACTGACGATAAATGCAGTATAACTATTGATTCCCACCCAAACCAATCTCATTCAAATCAAAAAAGCGGGCTCTCTTCGCCCGCTTTTCACAATCAACCACCTATTCAATACTTCTCCACAAGGTCATCGACGCATAACTCCGGTAAGGTGACCAGTCCTCTGCTTTTTCTTCGACGTATTCTTTTAATGGCTTCGTCTCCATTTTCCATAGCCGCTTCAGTGCATTTTGGATCCCAATATCTGCAGCCGGCAATAAGTCATCACGGCCCAGCCCGAACAATAACCAGCTCTGCACGGTCCACGGACCAATCCCCCGAACAGCGCCAAGCGTCTTCATTACATCTTCGTTCGTCATCTGGCTAACCGAGGATAAATCCAATTCTCCGCTCGCAATCAACCGTGACGTATCGATGACATACTCCGCCTTCCGCTGGCTGAACTGAAGTTGTTTCAAATCTTCATAATCCAGTGCGGCTACCGTTTCTGGTGATGGATAGAACCAAGAACCGTCTTCTTCTTTTCCAAAGGTTTTAACGAAACGGCTGGTCAACACATAAGAAAATGTCAAATTGAGCTGTTGATGGATCAATGTTTTCATCAAGGAACCATATAAATCAAAATCGCGGACAATGGGTGTCCCTGGATATGTGAAGAACAATAAGGATAAATCTGTGCCTTCGAAGAAATCGTGAACTTCTTGTAGGTCCTTATCCCACTGGAAGATGTTGCGAACTCGCTCGAAGATGACATCCTGTTCTTCATCATGATCAGACATGACGGAAAAGACGGGCTTTTCAATCGTTCCTTCAGCCCGAACCCGAACCACGCAGCGGTCATCTTCGGTTAATTTTAATGGTACGTCAACATAGCGTTCTTTTTTATTTACACGGATGAGTGGGTCCATTGCCAATCGATTCAATGTGTAATCAAAATCGTATATCCCCGATACATGATAATACTCTTTCCACATTCTTTTTCTCTCCCTTTTCAAACTATCCTTAAGTTTACATCGTTAATCGCCATCTGACAAAAATTTGACTTGAAATGGGAGTAGAACTGGTTTAAAAAGGCACTAAATCATTCCACAGCAACTCATCGAGTGAAGCAAATTCATACCCTCTTTTACGCAAGTCGTCAATCATGTGACTGAGCGCTTCCGCATTATCCTCTGAAACAGCATGCAATAAGACGATTGCCCCGGGATGTATTTGATCGATGACACTCCGATAAGCTTGCTCCCACCCTTTTTTCTCTCCTGCATTCCAATCGACTAAGGCCACCGTCCAAAAAACATTCGTGTACCCTAATTGATTGGTGAGATCCAGCGTTCGTTCACTAAAAATCCCTTTTGCCGGCCGAAAAAATTGAACATGATTTTGCGAGGTGATTTGTTTCACTTTTTCATCGAGTTTCTTCAAATCTTCTTTCACTTCTTCATCACTGGATTTTGTGTAATCCAAATGACGGTCCGAGTGATTTCCGATGATATGCCCATCCTCGACCATTCGCTTCGTCAGCTCAGGTTCAGAGTCCACGTAATGCCCCGTCAGGAAAAACGTTGCGGGAACTTGTTTTTCTTTTAGAACATCCAAAATCATTTCCGTAT
>CALGNY010000101.1 GCA_937958375.1 uncultured Bacillaceae bacterium | reverse complement strand
ACCAAAAATCCTCCCCATCTAACCCACCCGATTTTTCACCAAATAATAATAAAGCATTGATGCAAGCTTGAATTGTTTATAAGGAATTCCGGTTAGTTTATGGAGCTTGTTCAGCCGGTATAACAATGTATTTCGGTGGATGTACAACTTGTCAGCGGCCTCGCTGATGTTCATGTTGCACTCCATATAGGTAATGAAATTTCCGATGAGTTCTGCATGTGCAGGATCTTTTTTTAACGGTTGCAACAAAAGTTCGAGTGAATCATCCAGCTGCACGGTATCATGATAAAACAACTCCGCGAGCAAGGATGGATCCATACAAGATAACGAGCGTTCACCATACGGATGTTTTTTGGCAAACTGAACCAACACTTCAGCTTTTCGGTAGGAATCCGCTAATCGATCCATGGAAGACACAAGGGGACCGACGGCGATTTGACTCGGCTCGATGGCCATATTTTTTAGTTGGTGAATGAATTGCTCGGAATTTTGCTCGAATTTCTTCATATGATTTACATATTCAGTCAGACCGTAACAGGTTTTGCATAAAACCATTCGTTCGGTATTCAAAAAAGAGCATATATCGTCCTTTGCATCGAATACACTTTTCATAAGATGAATGAGTCGCGACTTGAATTCATCGGGGGTCACCGTCCGTTTGATGTTGGCGGACAAGGAGTCTCCAAATTCCACGATGATGCAGTAACGCGTTTTATGTTTCGGTATATCCATCATTTTGCAGTATTCATCAATCTTTTCGTCATCGAGTTGTGGTGTGAAAAGAAGGTATTGAATGAACGTTTCCATATGACTGAGTTCCAGTGTCAGTTGTTTTTGGTACTCAGTGTCATGCCACATCATTTCGATATAGTTTTTGACAAGCAAGACATACGGCTCCACTTCTTTCGGGTCACCAATGATCCCCAATACGCCGACCGTTTCATAATCAAAATGGAGGGGGACGGCTGCGCCGGGTAACACATTTTCGCCTAGGTTATTTCTCGATTCGTCAAAAAAGACGAGCTTATTTTGACGAATGACTTGTTTCGAAGGCGTATGGATGGTTCCGATTCGTTTGGGATCAGACGTCCCGACAATGACACCATCGACATCGGTCAAACTGATCGGAAAAGGCATAATCTTTGTAATCGCTTTCACAGCTTTTTGTGCAAACTGAACAAATTCGTTCAACGCCATTCCTCCGTTCATTGAAATGATTTGGCTTTCTTATATTATAATCAATCAGATTCTAAATTTAAATAATATTCGGTGAATTTATGCACAATGACCATAGGAAACAAAAATAGAGTCTTGTAAAATTAAAAGAAACAATATTCTGAACATTACTGGAGGGAGATCAATTGACGCGTGCAGACGTAATTATTATTGGCGGCGGTGTGATTGGTTCAAGCGTTGCCTATCATCTACTGAAAGAGGGATTCGAAGGGGAGATTAAAGTTTTTGAAAAAGACCCATTATACGAATTTGCGTCTACCCCCCGAAGTGCTGGAGGGATTCGTCAGTTATTCACGACAGCGATCAATATCCAAATCAGCCGTTATTCATTGAAAAAATATCTGACGTTTCCGGAAGACATGGCAATCGATGGCGAACCGGCCGAAATAGACTTTCGGCAACACGGCTATTTTTTTCTAGCAAAAGATGAAAATATGCAGCAACTGAAGGCCCAGCAAGAGTTACAGCAGAAATATGGGGTACCTTCTGAACTGCTCCCACCAAACGAGCTCAAGCGAATCATTCCTGAGTTGACGACAGAGGATTTGGTTGGCGGGCTGTACTGCGCAGAGGATGGCTATTTGGATCCGTATTCCGTCATGCAGGGCTATGCGAAAAAAGCGAAACAACTCGGAGCGACGTACGTTCATGAAGCCGTCAACCGGATCACACATGAATCCGGAAAAGTAACTGGGGTGGAAACGGAGCAAGGTGTTTTCTATCAAGCACCGATTGTCTTTAATTGTGCAGGAGGATGGGCCGCGGAAATCAGTGAAAAGAGTGGCTTCCCGATCCCTGTCATTCCGCTGAAACGCCAGATCATCCAGTTTGATATCGCAGATCCTTTACAGTACCAATTGCCGTTGACCGTTGATCCAACAGGCGTCTACTTCCGGCACGAGGGGGATTCGTTCATCACGGGCTATAGTGAACAAGTGAAGCCAGGAATTGATTTTTCATGGAAACGTTCTTTTTTCTTAGAGCAGCTTTGGCCGATTCTTGGACATCGAATCCGAAACTTTGAGCAAGCCAAAATCATCAGTGGTTGGGCAGGTTTGTATGCCCATAACACAGAAGATCAAAACGCGATTGTCGGCGAGCACCCTGAAGCGAAAGGATACTTTATGGCTTGTGGTTTCAGTGGACACGGCATGCAGCAAGCGCCTGCCGTCGGGCAATGTTTGGCTGAATTGTTGCACCATGGGCGATACGAAACGTTAGATCTGACCCCACTTCGTTTTGAACGTTTCAAAGAACGTGAGCTATTGATTGAAGGCGCAATTGTTTAGAGGAGGAATGGTTTCATGCTTTACATGAATCAACAAGCAATTGAACAAAACGTATCGATGAAGGAAATGATTGATGCGGTGGAAGAGGCGTACCAGATTTATGCCGTAAACGCCTATCAAATGCCAACCCGGATGCAAGTCCAACAAGGGAAAAATACGCTCTTGTTGATGCCTTGTATGACGACGGATGCGATTGCTACGAAGTATCTGACTTCATTTCCTGAAAATAAAGACCGTCCCGTCATCCAAGGGTTGGTGATTTTGAATGACAGTGAGACGGGTGAGGTCCTTGCGATCATGGATGGAAATTATATCACCGGTTTTCGGACAGGGGCTATTGGTGGAGCAGCCGTCCGCCGACTCGCAAAGCCTGATGCCAAGCGCCTGGCAGTGATCGGCGCAGGTGTCCAAGGATTTTATCAAACACTTGCCGCCTGTGCAGAACGAGATTTTGAAGCAATTTATTTTGCCAATCGGACGTTTGAAAAAATCGAACCGATGATTGATCGGTTGCGTCCTCATATGCCGGAAGGTACAACTCTTCATGCTTGTGAATCAACTGAGGAAGCGATTGCGCAGGCTGACATCATCATTACGGCAACCTCCTCAAGTGATCCCGTTCTCCCAGATGACAGCAATTTATTCAAAGGCAAATTGGTGATTGGTGTCGGTTCCTTCCAACCTTCGATGCGTGAATTTCCAGAAGCATTGTACTCTCGTTTCGATTATTTTTTTGTAGATAGTTCAGATGCGATCAAAGAGAGTGGGGACGTTATCCAAGCTGTCGAGCGCAATTGGATGACCGAACAAGACGTCCACCAATTTTCAGATCTATTCGTGACCCACGCTTTTGATGCAGAAAAATTTTGGAAAAATCATCCGGAAGGGAGTGTCGTATTCAAATCAACTGGAATGGGGTTGTTTGATGTGTTGGCTGCGAGATTGATTTATGAAAAAGTTTCAGAACAGCAAGGTGGAATCAGACTGGAATGACCAATAAACGGGCATTTGCCTAAAAGGAGAAGGTTCAATGAACATTATTTTAGTTGAATTCATTATCTACTGTCTGATCATCATGACAATCGGCTATTATTTCAGTAAACAAAGTCAGTCACAATCGGATTTTTTGCTTGGAGGTAAAAAATTACCTGGATGGGCGCTAGCTTTTTCAGAGCGTGCAACTGGTGAATCGGCATGGCTACTGCTCGGATATACCGGTTTCGTCTTTACGGCCGGGTTGTCTGGTGTGTGGGTCGCTGCCGGGATTGCTTCAGGGATTTTGTTTTCTTGGATGTTTTTAGCCAAGCGATTTAAAGATGAAGCGGAAAAATACAATGCTCTCACATTACCTGATTATTTGGCGAAACGGTTTGGACAAAAAGCGAAAATGATTCGATGGCTTGCTGGGATTTTGATCGGTGGCTTCTTGATGTTTTACGTCGGTGCGCAGATGGCAGGAGCAGGGAAGATGCTATTGACTACCTTTGATTTCCCGCCTGTTTATGGGGTTGTTCTCTCTGCTGTCGTCATTGTTGCAATCGCTTTTGCTGGGGGATTTATCTCTGTCGTTTGGACGGACATGATCCAAAGTGTCATGATGGTCATCACGCTTGTCGTGCTGCCGATCGTCGCTTTTACGTATATTTTTGCAAACGACATTTCGGTCAGTGCGGCTCTGGTTGACGCAGGACCGACATTCGGAAGCTGGTTTGGCGGGGTGACTGGGTTTTCATTAGGGGTCTTATTCTTTACAAACTTCTCATGGTTCTTCGGATTTCTCGGTGGGCAGCCACAGCTAAGTGCCCGCTTTATGGCCTTGCGTAACGATAAGGAAGTAAAACAAGGAAGAAACGTTGCAGTCATCTGGACATTCTTAGCGTATACGGGTGCATTTTTGATTGGGATTGCAGCCATTGCGCTTTATGACCAAGGATCATTTGCCGACGTGGAAACCATTCTACCGACCATGATTTTGCAATTTATGCCTCCATGGATCGCCGGATTGCTGTTGGCTGGTGTGTTGGCGGCCATCATCACGACGGCAAATTCCCAGTTGGTCGTCGTCACCGGATCCGTCACAGAAGACATCATCAACAAAGCTCTTGGAATCAAATTGACTGAAAAACAATTACTATGGCTATCGCGTTTATCGGTGCTTGTTTTTGGAGCAATCGGAATGGTCATTGCACTCGTTTCTGAGTCACTCCTTTACCTCGTTGTCGGATGGGCATGGGCAGGTGTTGGGTGTACGCTGTCACCAGCCATCATCATGACGTTCTTCTGGAAAAAATACTCCAGTGCCGGTGTAATCGCTACAATTATATCTGGATTAGTCTCGACCATTTTGTGGATTAGTACACCACTTGAAGAAATGATGACCTCTCGCTTCACAACATTTTTCATTGCCTTATTTTTCGGGATCGTCTTCAGTTACTTGATGCCTGATAAAGAAGAGGCAGGAGAAGAAGGAATGGAGGAGAATGTAGCTACGTAAGATTCATAATAGGAAGCCGTTTGATTACTATGTTGCTAAGAGGAAGTAAAGGAAATAAAGGAGTAAGGATCATGTTATTGAAACCAGTCTGTCGGGTTTTTGCTACGTTCACCATCCTATTTTTATTTTGGTACTTCAATTACCAAAGATACGACGTTGAGCTCGTTGGATTCTTATATGCAGGCATCATTTCCCTACTCATTTTTCTGGGCACCCTCTTTGCAATCATTAAAAGAAGTAAAAAAGAGCAGTGAATAACTTGACCATTCACTGCTCTTTTTTTGATTTAAGCTATGTTTTATTTTTCCATCACTTCATCAATCAAACCATACTCTTTCGCACGTTCAGCTGACATGAAGTTGTCGCGGTCGGTGTCACGCTCAATGACCTCAAGCGGTTGACCAGTGCGATCAGCAAGGATTTGGTTGATTTTTTCACGCATTTCGATAATACGTTTCGCATGAATTTCGATGTCGGACGCTTGACCTTGTGTACCGCCGAGTGGTTGGTGAATCATCACTTCGGAGTTCGGTAGGCCATAACGTTTGCCTTCAGCACCAGCCGCAAGCAAGAATGCACCCATGGATGCAGCCATACCGACACAGATGGTTGATACGTCTGGTTTGATGAATTGCATCGTATCATAGATTGCCATACCCGCTGTAATCGAACCACCAGGTGAGTTGATGTATAAGGAAATATCTTTATCCGGATCTTCCGCTGCCAAGAATAGCATTTGGGCAACGATGGAGTTTGCGACATTATCGTCAACCGGTCCACCAAGCATAATGATTCTGTCTTTCAATAGACGGGAATAAATATCGTAAGCACGTTCTCCGCGGTTTGTTTGTTCAATGACTGTAGGAATTAAATTCATACCTTTCACTCCTCCAAATTTTGTTTTCAAGTTTATCTTACCCCTTTGGTCAAAAAAGGTCAAACAAAAAGTTTGCTCTATTTTGATCAATTGCTGACTGACTTCCTATATGTAGATACATACTCAATGTTCCCAACAAAAATGCTGTTTAAACGTTACCATAATGAAATGGATTTCACGAGCGATTGGGCTTGAGGTTTTTGATGGATTGTTTTTTGCTGAGCGCGCGTCGAACCGTGCAATGTGGGCGGTGGACCGTGCAACTCGGCGCGAAGACCGTGCAACTAGAGGCGTGAACCGTGCAATGAGTGAACCCATCAAGCACTACGGTGGTCACTCTCACCTACCAACCCGTGCAATAAAACTCTCTACCCGTGCAATAATTTGTTTTACACGTGCAATTATTCTCTGAAGCCGCACAATTACTCGCCGGACCCGTGCAATAAATCGCCAAAGCCGTGCAAATGTGCTCCCAAGCCGTGCAATCGCAAACCCTGAACCAAGCGATAATACGAAAAAGCATCGAGCTGAACGCGGTCGATCAGTTGAATAATCAACATATTTGGCCTCATCACAGTGCAAAGTTTACTTCTCTTCTCAAATCACAAATTCTGTGCTAAACTATTCGTTGTGCCAGAAAGTTGAGCTTGAATTTAATTGCCATTCCAAGTATAATTTCTTATGTCTCAACTTCAACTACAACATAATCTCCTCGTGGTGTAAAGGATAACACGCAAGATTCCGGTTCTTGTAATGGGGGTTCGATTCCCTCCGAGGAGGCTACCACAAAACTCTCTTGCAAACATGACGCGCAAGGGAGTTTTTTTGCTAAGAGAGGCTCTCATCGACATTTGGGTCAAAAAATCCGCTCAAATGTTGCCGAGAAGGGCTGTCAACGACATT
>CALGNY010000100.1 GCA_937958375.1 uncultured Bacillaceae bacterium | reverse complement strand
CCACCAAGCAGGAGCGCAATCGGAAGATAGAGCTGGCTTCTCGGACCAACCAACGCTTTGGCCATATGGGGTGCCATCAATCCGACGAATGCGATTCCGCCAGTCACCGACACAGCGGCCGCGGCCAGTGCAACCGTGCATAGCAACAACACGAGCCGCTCTTTATGAACCGAGAGGCCGACTCCGATGGCAGCGGGTTCATCCAGCCCGAGTATGTTCAGCCGGTTCGCCTTGAACAACACAAACGGAATTAGGATCACCAACCAAGGAAGAAGGGCCCACACAAATGGCCAATCCGTTCCCCATATATTTCCGGCGAGCCAACGCGCGATAAAATCGACTTTCGTCCGGTCGGCTGAAGAAATCAAAACGATCATTACACCGGAAAGTGCCAGCGAGAATCCTACACCTGTCAAAATTAACTTAAACGGCTGCAGACCACGACCTTTAGAATAAGAAAACGAATAAATCAATGCAGCTGTGATGATCGCGCCGACGAAGCCAACGACTGGGATCAAATAAACAAACGACCCGACTTCCAGAGGAAAATATAAAAAATAAACGGCAATCGCAACGCCAGCACCTGAGTTGATGCCAATTATTCCAGGGTCCGCCAAGTCATTTCGGGTCACCCCTTGCAAAATCGCTCCCGATAAAGCCAATGCCATCCCAGCTAACAAAGCGATGAACATCCGTGGCAAACGGATAGAAAATAAAACAAATTCCTCTTTGAACGTTCCTTGCCCGAATAAAGTCGGCAGCAATCGATCAAACGACAATGACGAATACCCGATCCCTAAGCCGCCGACAAACGTACCGATGATAATTGCGACCAATAACCAAAAAATAGTTAGTTGTTTTTTTATCAATGATGGATCAATCATGAGAACGCTCTCTCCCCTTTTCGCAGCACGAGCAAGAAGAATGGCAATCCCATGATGGAAACGATTGCCGCAATTGGTGTTTCGTACGGTGCGTTAATCGTTCGCCCAAGGGTATCCGCCATCAACATGAAAATTGCTCCAAAAATGATGGACATCGGAATGATCGCCCGGTAATCCGTACCGACGAATGCCCGAACGATATGTGGGACCATCAAGCCGATGAACGCCATATTCCCGACGAGCGCAACCGCCGCACCCGCCAATAAAATCACGACGATAAATAAAAGTGGTTTGATGGTTTTTGTGTTTTGGCCGAGGCCGATCGCAACTTCTTCATTTAGACTGAGAACGGTCAGTTGCTTTGAAAAAAGTAAAGCCAATACCAATCCCGCCAAAATAAACGGCACGATGATTTGGAGTTGATTCCAATTCGTCCCGATCAATCCACCGGCCGTCCACATCGAAACTTCTTTGGAAAGCTTAAAATAAATCCCAATGCCTTCAGCAATCGCCGTCAATAAGGCTGACACCGCAGCTCCGGCAAGCACAATTCGGAATGGCGAAAAACCACCTTTTTTCATGGCGCCAATCCCGAAAACGACGGTCGCACCGATTGCGGCACCAAGAAAACAAAAGACCATCATCACAAAATAATTGGCAGAAGGCAAAAATGCTAAAGCGACCGCAAGCATCGCATTCGCCCCTGCCGTCAATCCAAGTAAACCTGGGTCGGCCAATGGATTCCTCGTCATCCCTTGCATGATTGCACCAGCGACTGCGAGTGCCGATCCGACCACCATGGCGGCCACTTCTCGAGGCAGACGAATTTCTTGGATGATCGAGCGACTTTCAATGTCCCCACCTGAAGTCAGTGCCGCCCAAACATCTTTCACTTCGATTTCTGCTGCACCGAATACGAGTGAGACAATGAACATCGCTACCAAGCCAAGCATGGCAGCGACCATTTTATATAGGAATGGAAGGATGGGTTGTTTTCTTGTTTTCATGTTCCATCATCTCTCTTTACTAGATTACGAGTCGCCTAAAAAGGATTCTTCAAATAACTTCAAATGTTTTTCCAACGTCAATGGATCACTGAAGGAAGCTCCTTCGCCATCCATTTCGATGACATTTCCGTTTTTGACTGCTGGGATATTTTGATAGGCTTCGGTTTCTTGAAAAGATGTTTCTGAATCCGAATATTGACTCACGACAAGATAATCACCGGCATATTCAGGAATCACTTCTGCAGAAATCATATGGTAGCCTTCCTCCAAAGCCATTTCTTCAACTTTTTCGGGCATCTCTAGTTCCATCGCTTGGTATAAGATTTCGGTACCGCGCGCCCAGTTATCACCAAAGACGTACAATTCTTTTCCGAAACTTTCGATGACCGAAACCGTCGTATCTTCCCCGATTTCTGAGCGGATCTCTTCACCCAACGATGCGGCCCGTTCTTCAAAATCCTCCACCCAAGCTCGTGCCTCTTCTTCTTTATTCAGCAGTTTCCCAATCTCAATATGCTGCTCCAAGTAATCGAGTTTTCCCCATGTATACGATACGGTTGGAGCTATTTCACTCAATTGGTCAATATTTTTTGTCGTTGATAGCGTGATGATTAAATCGGGGTCCAGTTCGATGATTTTTTCTAAATTATCCTCGGAAACTACTTCAGCATTCTCCAATCCGTCCGCATACGTCGGGTTGTCCATCGACCATTGATCGACCCCAACGATCGGCACATCCAGATGCAAAACATTTCCGGTGAACCCTGAAAGCAAAACGACTCGCTCCGGATTTTTCGGAACGTCAACCGGTCCGTTTTCCGATTCATAAGTAACCATTTCAGAGTCTGAAGATGCTTCCGTCTCGGCTTCTTCTGAACTTGGACTGCTACACCCGCTAATAACTAGCAGAGATAGCATAAGCATAACTAGAATTCGCATTTTCATCGTTTGAATCTCCTTTTAATAGATTGTAAGTCAAGCACATCGGTTTATTCGTTCGTGGATCTTTCCCTATTTCCGCGTCGATTTGAAATACATCTTTAAGGACGCTCGGCGTGATGACCTCCTCACACGTTCCGCTTTTTACGACCTGACCGTCTTTCAGTGCGACGATATAATCGGCGAAGCGGGCAGCCTGATTCAAATCATGCAACACCATGACGATGGTCCGCTTTTGATCGATATTCAACTGCTTCAATAACTCCAACACTTCCAATTGATGCGCCATATCCAAGTAGGTCGTCGGTTCATCGAGGAAAATGATTTCGCTTTCTTGAGCAAGTGCCATCGCAATCCAGACGCGCTGTCGCTGTCCACCAGACAATGAATCGACTTGGCGATATTTAAAGTCAATCGTCCCGGTAACTTCTAACGCCCAGTCGATCACCTCATAATCCCGCTTGGACAATCGACCGAAATGATTTTGATACGGAAAGCGGCCAAAAGACACGAGTTCACCGACCGTCAATCCATTAGCACTTTCCGGGGATTGCGGCAAAATGGCCATCTTTTTGGCTAATTTCTTCGTGTTTTCTTTTGAAATATGTTTGCCGTCTAATAAGATTGATCCTGATGCTGGGGAGATAATCCGTGTCAACGATTTCAACAACGTCGACTTCCCACATCCATTCGGCCCAATAATCGTCGTCACTTGCTGATCGGGAATCTCTATCGACAACTCCTTGACGATCAAGTCAGCATCATAGCTGACATTTAAGTCGTTCGTGAAAAGGCGGTTCATCTGAAGACCTCCTATTATTTTCTAATTGAGAATGATTATCAATATCACTGGTTAAAATATATAGAAAATAAAATGAGCTGTCAACTATGTTTCTGTTGATATTTATATATGTAACATGTATATTCGGTATTGAGAATGATTATCAATCGCATTTATAAAATTTTGAGGAGCGATTCACATGCCTGCAGAAGAAGTGTTTGACGTAACAGTCATCGGCGGAGGGCCAGCCGGGCTTTATTCCACGTTTTATAGTGGACTGAGAGAAATGAAAACGAAGCTCATCGAATATCAGCCTACTCTAGGCGGTAAAATTAACGTTTACCCTGAGAAAATGATTTGGGATGTCGGCGGATTGGAAGCGACAACCGGGGAGCAATTAATGAACCAATTGATCAAACAAGGGCTCACATTCAATCCGGAAGTCAAATTAAATGAAAAAATCACCTCGATTACCCGAGATGAAAATGGCATGTTTATTCTACACGGAGCATCAGGCGGCGAAAAACATTATTCAAAAACCGTTATCATTGCGATCGGAAGCGGAATTTTGAAACCGAAGAAATTAACGATTGATCAAGCTGACCAATTCACCAACCTGAACTATACCGTCAAATCGCTGAGTCATTTTGTCGACCGCACCGTTCTCGTTTCCGGTGGAGGTAATTCAGCGATTGACTGGGCGAACGAACTTGAACCGATTGCGAAAAAAATATACTTCACCTGCCGGAAAGATGTCTTGAAAGGTCATGAAGCCCAAGCATCTCAGCTACAAAACAGCTCGATTGAATGTTTTTTCAATACATCGATTTCAGATTTGATTTCTCATACAGGAAAACAGGCGATTGACCAGGTCGAATTAACCAATCACAAAACAGGTGAGGTCTCTTATGTAAAAGTCGATGAAGTGATCGTGAACCACGGCTATGAGCAAGACAACTCTTTATTGAAAAATAGTCCACTTGGATTTTCATTAAAAGATGATTTCTTCATTTCCGGAGATTCATTGAGTCAATCTTCCGTCGACGGCCTTTACGCTGCAGGTGACATTTTGGCTTACAACGGAAAGGTCAACTTAATTGCCGGTGCCTTTCAAGATGCCGCTAACGCAGTCAACCAAGCCAAGCAGTTCATCCAACCCGATGCAACGAGCGCAGGCATGGTCTCATCACACAATGACGTATTCAAACAGCGCAACAAACGACTGATCAAACAACTTGCCAGAAAATAATTACGCCCTCCGACCATATTTTTGGCTGGAGGGCACATAACTTCTTCTGATGGGTGTATAAAGTTGCTGAGGGGCGCATATCCCTCGCGGAAGGCTCATATTTTCTTGATTAGGGCACATATTTTCTTGAGATGGGACCATATTTTGCCGTGAAGGGCGCATATATTTTCACGAAGGGTCCATATCTCCCAGCGGTGGGCGCATAAATCCAGTCACGGGACCATATCACCTGTCATACGGCGCATTTCCCCCAGCTCAGGACCATATTTTCCCGCGATGGGCACATATTTTTCCGCCAGGGGAGCATATATTTTCAAGTGGGGTACATATCCACCGGTGAAGGGCACATATCCTCCACCAACGGACCATATTCCACCGCGAAGGGCGCATATTTTCCGCACCACCAGCCACCAGACACCTTCCCCCCAAAAACTCAAAACCCATAAGGAAAACTTCGCCCAAAAAGGCGAAGTTTGTTCATCGTTCCAATCCACCGAAGCGTCTTTTTCTTCGTTGGAACTCGGTGATGGCTTCCGTAAAATCCGCTTCACAAAAATCAGGCCAGAGTACATCGCAGAACCAAAACTCGGTATACGCCAACTGCCACAACAGAAAATTGCTGATCCGCTTCTCTCCACCCGTCCGAATCAATAGGTCGGGGTCTGGCATCCCGGTCGTATATAAATACTCGTCAACCTTCTGATCATCCAGTTCACCAAGTGAAAAGCCACCCCGCTCAAAATCAATCAACATTTTTTTCATGACGTCCACCAACTCATGTCTGCCCCCGTAGTTCAGCGCGATATTAAGCTGAAGGCCATCGTTATGCTCCGTTTGATCAATCGCTTTTTGTACCGCCTTTCGCGTGTGAATCGGAAGTTTCCTCACATCGCCGATCACTTGAACACGAACATGGTTTTCGATCAATTCAGGTAAATAAGTCTGCAGAAATTGTTTTGGCAAACGCATCAAAAACTCGACCTCAGCCGCTGGACGTTTCCAATTTTCCGTTGAAAAAGTATACAGGGTGAGGAATTTCACGTCATATTTAACAGCCGTTTTGACCGTATTAATCACCGCAGAGATTCCCTTCTCATGCCCCGCAACCCTTTTCAGCCCACGTTGCTTAGCCCACCGACCGTTACCATCCATGATGATGGCCACATGCTCGGGGCCTTGGCTGGCTGGATGACTCAAGATTTTATTTTGACGGATTGGCATTTGCATCACTTTCCCCTACCTTATGGATGAATTTCGCGACAAGCTCCGACTCGAACGGAAGTGAAGAGAAGGACTCACGTGTTGAAAAGGTCGATCCTTTTTCACCTGTTTTAACGTCGCGACAATCAAAAAACTAACAATCACAAGCAAAACCCACGAACTAACCTTACCAAGATGGACTAGACTCCATTCTTCCCTTTGATTCGGATATTGCCATGCCCCCAAAAATGTCGCGATATTTTCAGCGATCCAAATAAAACATCCAATCAGAACAAATGAAAGGGCGATCGGCATCCGGTAACGAATTCCACCCACCTCGTAAGTCACCCAAGATTTCAAAAACAAAACAATCACAAATCCAGCCAACCACCAACGAAGATCGACTGTGAAATGGTGGGTAAAGAAATTCAGATAGATCGCTGCACCCAGTGGAATGACCAAATAATTGGATGGCCAACGAACCAAGTCAACCTTCAAACGCCTCCACGCCTGGCAAAGATAACTCGCCACGCTCGCATACATAAACCCGCTGTACAATGGAACGCCGAAGATCTTAAAATAGCCTTCCTCTGGATATGCCCACGAACCCATATGCACTTTAAAAATCTCGAGCGCTAATCCAATTAAATGGAATAGGGTGATGACCTTCAGTTCGTCGCGCGTTTCAAGTCCCGACCGCACCATCCACCACTGCATGAGAAGGAAAATCAATAGCAGCCAATCATACCTTGGCAAAAAAGGCAGCGGGATAACTTGAGTTATTGCCAATGAGGAGAAAATCACGACAGGAAACAAACAGGCTAAAGCTTGCTGCAAACCAAATCGAACGAGCTGCATGACCGGTTTCATACGGATTCCCCTCTCATCGTTCAAATTAATCACGTTGATACTCCAAAATATCACCTGGCTGGCAATCCAATGCTTCGCAAATTTTCTCTAACGTGGAAAAACGAATGGCCTTCGCTTTACCATTTTTTAAAATTGAAAGATTCGCCATCGTGATTCCCACTCGTTCGGATAGCTCGGTCACACTCATTTTCCGCTTCGCCAACATCACATCGACATTTACGATAATTGCCATCGACTTCACCTCAGACCGTCAGTTCATTTTCAGATTTAATTTGAATGGCTTCACGTAAAAGCATTTGTAAAACTGCGGCAAACACCGCAACAACAATTGACGCACCGACGATGACCAACCCGATCACAATAAGACCTGGTGCATCATCCCACTGCGCAATGATGGCGATTAACGGCAGAGCCACCGCATACAAACCGCTAATGACAAGCGCACATCTTTTTATATTTTTTAGAGCTGTAACCGACAGGTCCGAAAATGCTTTGCTTTGATCGATATACGTTACGAGTTTCCATGCTTGGTATAGCGCCACAAAGAATGGAACGGCCGAAGCATACATAGCAAGCAAAATACCAAAGACCACATAAGCCAACGTCGCACCTTGCTTCGCATGTTCGAAAGCCTCTATCGCAATTTGTGGCAACAAAAAAATACATAATGCCAAAATCGGGATGACAAGAATAAGTAAAGCAATCCTTAAAAACAATGTTGAACCACGTTTCATTTTGAGCTCCTCACTTTAATTTCAAAATTTATCTTAGCATGATTATTATCGAATATCAATAAATATTTATTAAAATTGAATTTATTTTTATTGTTTATTGATTTGATGCCATAAAAAAATAGCCCCGATATTTGTTATCGAGACTAATTTTATCTGAACGGTATTTTATTTCGCTTCCGATTTCCCTTGATCTTCTTCATCCACACGCTCTGCCTTTTGAACATTCTCAGCCTTTTGCTCCTCGCTCTGCGGCTCATCATCTGAAATCAAATCATTTGTAGACTTTTTAAACTCTCTCAACGTCTGGCCTGTCGCTTTACCAAGCTCAGGTAATTTTTTCGGTCCAAAGATAATTAAGGCAATAATAAGGATGAGAATGAGCCCTGGTATTCCGATTGAACTGAACAATTCATTCACCTCCATTTGGTGCTCCACCTAAAAACGAGGTCACCTGAAAACTTATGCTTTCTCACTTCTCTTCTTACGTGTAGCGACTTGTCCGCCATCATTCAAATATTTCTCAATTCCTTCAGCAGCACGGTAAGCCAATGCACCGATCGTCGGTGTTGGGTGGTGTGTTCCAAATTGCGGGAAGGCCGAACCGCCTACGACAAATAGGTTGTCAACATCCCACATCTGCAAGTAATTGTTTACGGCCGACGTTTCTGGATCATCGCCCATGACAACGCCGCCTGTATAATGCCCACCTGAGTACACATGGTTAAACTCTTCAGGAACCACATCTTCCTCAATGATGTCTGCACCCATTTCTTCCATGATTTCACGGCATTTTTCGACACCGAATTTGGCGATATTCCGTTCTTGCTCACCGAATTTATAAGTTGCACGCAAGAGGGGATCACCATATTCATCCGTATAGTTCGGATCTAAATCAAGATAGTTATGCCAATAAGACATTGCAGTTGCAGTATACCAGATATGGAGCCCTCTGTATGCCCATTTCAACGAATCTTCCTTATATTTTTGTCCCCAGCTTGGTGTATCTCTCGGGATAATGTTACTCGTTTTGATGGCAGCATCACCATATTGCCGGAGTTCAATCGCTCCCCCACCAATGAAATCCAAATCGGAATGATCGAAATTATCCGCTGCATAATCATTTACCGCAGCACCTAACGCACCTGCTCCCATATACAAATTGAACTTTTTATCTTCAAAAAATCCACGTGCACCATTAAATGCATGGTTGTATTGACCATTAAAGTTCCGGCCGATCACGCCTTCTCTCGTCTCCGGGTCGTATTGCTGCCCGATCTCCGAAAGCATCAACAAACGGTTATTCGTAAACGCAAACGCTGATAAAACAACAACATCAGCAGGTTGTTCAAATTCTTCACCAGTTTCTTCATCGACATACATCACACCCGTTGCTTGTGTACCGTCATATAGAACACGTCTCACATTCGCCCGCGTCCGCAATTCAAAGTTATCATGCTCCAAAGCTGTCGGAACAACCGTAGCCAGCGGATCGGATTTGGCGGAGAAATCACAACCATGTCTTGTACAAAACGAGCAATACATACATGCATTCAACGTTTGCCCATCTGGGTTTTCGTATTGCTGGGACATATTCCCTGCCGCAATCTGAAACGGATGCAAGCCTAAATTGCTCGTCGCATCCTTAAATAATTTTAGTGCTGGTGTTTCCATCAATGGTGGGTTTGGCCATTCATTTTTCCGCTGAGGCGCTAACGGATCCTGTTCACCTGAAATCCCAGCCATCTTTTCCCACTTATCATAATACTCTTCCATCTCTTCATAGGTAATTCCCCAGTCCTGCAAGTTCATGTCTTCCGGAATTTTATCCTCGCCATACCGTTCGATCGTCTTGCTTCGAATCTCAAAATCATATGGCCAATAGCGATATGTCGCACCAGCCCAGTGGACACTCGCCCCACCAACATCGAATCCAAGCTGCATTTCCGAACGCGTCCGGATCGGCATAGCCGTTTCATCCAGCTCATTGCGCGACGTGATGGTATCACCTGATAACGGTTGCATAATTTCATACCGGTTATCAAAACGAAGCTCATCTTTGACACCGATAAAATCACTACGTTTCCTGTTGTGACCCCGCTCCAAAGCTACGACATTTCTACCCGCTTTGGCCATTTCAGCACTGATCACACCGCCAGCCCAACCGACTCCGACAACAACAACATCTACTTTATCTAATTTGGTAGCCATGACTAGAAATTACCTCCTTGATATTCTCGCAGACTCATCGGTTCTTTTTCCAAGAATTCTTCCGACTCTATCTCATTTGTCCAGCCCATCCGTGGACCCGGATAGCCAATCATTTTCCATCCTTCCATGTTCTTGTTTCCGCCATAAACCGGATCAGCATAGACCCCTTCAATCGTGGTCGCCCGAAGCGCTGCAAAGAATGTTCCTGCATTCATCCCTTTCATTTCAATATCTCCTGACTCGAACGCTTGCAAAATTTCGTCCTGTTGTTCTCCTTCTAAATTGATAAATGCATCGCCGTATTCGTTTTGACTGACTTCCTGCATTTTCCGTAATCCTTGAATGAAGATATCTCCCCGGTTAAATTTCGTTTGGAGACCATGCGTGTCCGATTTGCTCGGATCAAACGGCGCGCCCATATAAGTTTTCGCATTGGACCCCCAATAGCCGGCCAGCTGCTTATCGATAAAATAGGGTACTCCTAACTCGATTGCACCCGGACCATTGTCATCCGCTGGGTAAATCCGTTCGGTTGCATAAGCTAACGTCTCAAAATCCTCACGTCGCCTAAAAAACATACGGGCTTCCTGAAGTTGACCCGCCACGCCGTCTTCTCCGCCACCATCACCCGATTCCTCTGAACCAAATTGTGAAAAAAGGCCGCCAAGCACTAAACCACCAGCAACCCCGCCAGCGGCTACGCCAGAATTCTTCAGGAATTTCCTTCTTGAAGCATCTTCTGGCTCGTCATTACGACCCTTTTTTTGCTCGTCATCTGCCATCGTCTATCCCTCCATGAAGAAAATTAATTGAATGAATTTATCCATTTAAACCTATGAAAGGTTTAAAGGCATCTACTTGCACGGCTTCATGGGGCTTTGTATGTAAAATTCTATGGTGCTGTTTAGAGCCCCAGCCAAGGGAAAAGATTTTTCGCAACAAACTTCGACAAAAAAATTTATTTCCCATTTCCTACCCATCTTCCCGTTTATCGAATAACTAAACAGGCAAACAACGAAATGCCAAATTACTCTGTATTTTTAGTCCTTATATTTAACCAAAGTGGAGACCAACTTATCATGGAGGATAGTGGAAGACTTTCCTTTACTAGAACTGCTATCTAATAGGATAGAAGACCGGAAAAGGGATCTACCCTCCGATAGAACGCCCTTCAGAAGGGGTGGGGAGCTGAAATGAAATCTACCCTTTGATAAAACGCTTATCAGAA
>CALGNY010000099.1 GCA_937958375.1 uncultured Bacillaceae bacterium | reverse complement strand
AACACTGAAGGCTCACCAATCAACACTGAAGGTCGACATTTTAACATCGTAGATAAGGGAGTTTCATAAAAAAATTTAAACATCAACGTTGAAGCTAGTCTTTTTGATGAAACGCGATTTCCTTATAAAACCCAGTCGCTTTTCCTTCAAAACCTTTCCGTTCATAAAACAAGTGGGCATCGGTTCTCTCGTTTCGATTTCCACTATTCAAAACGATTTTACTAGCACCTTTTTCTCTCGCCCATTCCTCTGCTTTTTCGATGAGTTTTCCGCCGAAGCCTTGCTTTCTAAACTTTGAATCGACAACCATAGCAACGATTCGTATGTAATTATCGTTTTTTTCATAATGATAGCCTAGAATCATACCAATCATCCCAACGATGTTTCCATCCGCTTCAATTACTTGCGTGTTATAAGAAGGATCAGAGTTTATTTTTTCAAATCGATTCTCCATTTCATCTTTTGTCGTCGGGTAACCCAATTCTCCCATCAATCGTGCCAAATCGGCAACATCCTCTTGTTTTGCTTCCCTAATCAATTCTTTCACTCCTAACCGATCTTCTTTTTCGGCCCCGTTCCTCCTCCAGCATATTTCCTACCGTAATAATTCGTGAAAATTATGATCAATGGCGTGAAAACAATGGTCGGGAGAAACCAAATCAATAAGCTGACAGACTCAATTTCCAGCAATCGAGGCGCACCAAAAACAACAAATGCGGTAATGGCCGCAATCGAGCATGAAAGCATCCCAACGATATGCTCAACGACCCAGTGTGAGCGATAGGTAGGGACTCTCCACCAATACATCAGTTGGGTTAATCCTAGGAAAAGCCCTACGATCGGGAAATATTGTAGTAGAGGAATCCCGACAACCCAGCCATAAACCATAATTCCGATGCTTGAAATGAGTAAGGCAATCGGAAACAGCAAGTCGATTACTTTTCGATGAGACTCCTTTCTTCGTTTAAACCGAAGAACACGAAGGCCATACCAGACGGTTGCCCCACTCAAGATCGCAATAAAAATGAGAAACCATGAAAACGAAAGAACATCCGCTTCTACTCCAGGTGTCCAGAGCAAGCGATAAACCCCCATGTAAATGGCCGTCAGGGAAACGGTTGCCATCGAAAATACAAATACCCAGCCAGATTGCCTATGTAGCTTTCTCCCTTTCCGAGTCACAATCGGCACCCAAAGTACCAAAATCGCTGTAAAGCCACCAATCACATGGAGCCAAAGAGCCAAATCAAATAAAACCGACATTTGATTTCCTACCTTCTGTGAAATTTATTAACTTTTCAAATAATTATATTTCTAGCATATCATGACTGTTTATGGATGGGTAGGTGGTAAACATGATGATTGCACGGCTATCGGGAAGATTTGCACGGCTTCGCAAGATAATTGCGCGGCTTCTCGAGAAGATTGCACGGCTTAACGTCATAATTGCGCGGCATCCCGAGATATTTGCACGGCTTGGACTGATTATTGCACGGTTACCCGCGAGGTGGCAGTTTTATTCTGCCAACTAACAGATCCAAATCAACTGTGATATCAGCGGTTTCTTGACTTGTAAATCGATGAACTTGTTCTGGGGAGGCATTCCAAGCGAGCGGAGCCATTTTAACCAAATCATTCAGCTGTGTTTGATCCAACTTGATTTTCTCGTTTAGTTCAATATGGTCTACTAGATCAAAATGTTGCTTAAATAGCTTAACCGTAGAATCCGATGTCTCATTTTCTTTGCCGACAGCTTGCCGAAGTTCACGGAGATAATGGTCTCGAGGAACTACCTTCATGATGATTCCATCCGGCTTCAACACTCTTTTGAATTCTTCATAGTTTGCCGGCGAAAGGATATTTAAAATGACATCGTTCGATTGGTCAGCCATCGGTAAGTTGGCTAGATCCCCGACAAACCAAATAGCCGACTTGTATGAACCAGCAGCCAGTTTTATACCTTCTTTGGAGATATCTAACCCCACTCCTGTGACTGGTCCATCCAACTCGTTCACAATCTGTTGTAAATGTGAACCCTCTCCACATCCAGCATCCAGGATGATGTCCAATTCTGCCATCCTACGCTTCAAAATATCTACAATTTCAGCATGTAAGGATTGATACAAATCGGATTCGGTAATTATCTTTTGTCTAGAGAGAAAAAGTTCTCGATTATATTGACTCGTGACTGGCCGATTTAGAAAATTAACATACCCTTGTTTCGCTAGGTCAAAGGAATGGTTATTTTCACAAACGACTTTTCTTAATTCAATAACCTGTAATGATCCGTGGCAAATTGGGCATCGAAGTTTATGAGCATGTCGGTCAATCAACTGCGCACTCTTTTCTTTGGATGTCATTGAATGATTCCTTTCTTACTTAAAATTAACTTCCCACAACAACACTCGGTCCCACCAAAATTCTATTGATTAGTATATCCATAAAACGTTTTTGGTCCTCAATGAATGGCGTATGTGCACAGTCCTCAAACAAGAAGAACTGTTTGTCAGGTGCCTCGATATTTTCATAGAATCGCTTGGCTTCATTGCAGGTGGTCTGATAATCGTAAGCTCCTTGTAAGATGTACACCGGAATCTCAAATCGCGGTGTTCGTTTTGCTAAATCTGTTTTCGCCAACGTCTCTCCAACAGCTTGGTAGGATAGCAAACTTCCACGCGGTATATTGAATTTCTCTTTCCATGTATACGGTTTGCACCGGAAGACCTCTTTTAATGCTTTGGACATCGAATAATTTTTCCGCTTCATTCCACCGCCATATTTCATTAAATAACGACTCAACACCTTCTGGTAATCTCGGTTCACATAAAAATTTTCATCAAAATCGATGTCTCCGATCATTTTTGCTGCCTTTTGATCCCCTCTCGTAATCGCCGTATCGAGCAAAAATTGTATGGTTTCCTGATTGGATTCCTTAAATCTACCCAACTGTCCCGTTCCGATATAAGCGCTATAATGCTCAGGGTATTTACTTGCGACAAGACTCCCAAGAAAGGATCCCCATGAATGACCCATCAAATAAATTTTTTCCTTGTTCAACTTTTCTTTCACATATTCAGTGATCGCAAGCGTATCCTTGATATATCGCTCAACTGTCAACGGCCCTTGGGTTTTTGAATTGAACGACATACCTGCTCCCCGTTGGTCCCAATAACAAACGGTTACGTACTTCGTCCACTCCAACCCGGATGCTTTGATCATTGGATACGCCGGAAACCCTGGACCACCATGTAAAAATAAAACCACTGGATTTTCTTTATTTTGACCCTCAATAATCATACCATGCTGATGTCCATCGATTTGGACATACTCTTTCAATTGGAAGTCTTCTTTACTCATTTTCTCCCCACCCATCGAAAGCTTATAGACACCCTTACTATTCTTATTCGATGGTGGATACGAATTCCCCTTTTCGATAAACAAATGTGTTATCTCAAATCCTCTTTTACTTTGTATCTGACCGCGATGAACGAAAACAAAACCAGATAGATGATCGCGACGCTTGCCACATGGATGACTTCACTGATGTCATGAAAGTCTCTGATCGTTTTGACTGTATTGATTAACATGAACTGAGATACGTTGATACCGTCAATGAGGGTGTCGAATGTTTCAATGACCATTCCAGGGACATTCAGCGCGATGGCTACACCGATTCCCAAACTGACAATCGCATTTTTGGTTAACATCGTAAGAAGCAAAACGACCACGGAAAAGGCCCAATGAAGTGCAAACTGTCCAAAAAACACTTTCATAAAGTATCCGACGTCTCCAAGGCTAGCATGGCCAAAGAAAATATTCCTTCCGATAAAATCGGAAATGACCATCGTCAGCATAATGAACAGCGTAAACAGCCCAAGAATGAATACTTTCGACAAGACCGAATGAATCCGGGCACCTTCCATCGATACATAGTTTTTGTAAAATCCGGAATTCAACTCACTCATATAAAAATATACAGCAAACACGGTTACGTACAACAACACCCAAGAAGGTGTTTGCGCCAATCCGACTTGGATAAATTCACTCGCATTCAACGAGCTCACCGGCACACCATCATATTCAACCGGATATTGCTTCATCATAAAAATGCCAAAGATTTGGAAGGCCGTATAAATGAGCAACATCAGATACAACACTTTATTTGTCAAAAACCGGTGGAGGTCCATTTTAAGGATATTAAGCATAGGTAACACCTCTGCTTCCCGTCCGTTCCAAGAAATATTGTTCGAGGCTTTGCTTATGTTTTGAAATTGAATGCACCGCCATCTTCTCCTCCACTAGCACATTGACGATTTGCTGTGACTGGACATGGGTGTCATACACATAAACTGTTTGGTCATCAATCACTTTATAATCACGGACATTCAACCGATTTTCCAAAACAGGGATGACTACTTTCGCATCATCGACCTCTAATTCAATCCGTTCCTCGCATTTCGATAACAGCTCATCTTTTGTGTTGATTTCCATGATTTTACCTTCATGCAGGATGGCATACTTGGTGGCCACTTTCGATAATTCTTCTAAAATATGACTGGAAAGAATGATTGTCATTCCGGATTGATTCAGCTTTAAAATCAATTCCCTGATATCTGAAATACCTTGTGGATCCAATCCATTAATCGGCTCATCCAAAATTAAAACGTCAGGACTCCCCAATAATGCAGCTGCAATGCCAAGCCGCTGTTTCATTCCCATTGAAAAATTCCGGACCTTCTTTTTATTCGTCCGTTCCAATCCGACGAGATCCAGCAAATCATAAATATGGTTTTTCCGATCCTTAAGTCCATAAGAAATGGCAATCAAATCTAAATTCTCATAAGCCGAATAAGACGGAAACAACCCGGCATCCTCAATTAACAGACCCATCCGTTCAAAATAGGGATGATTCCCTTCTACGGTTCGATCAAACAGATGGATGTCACCTGCTGTTGGATACATCAACCCGCCAATCATCTTCAATAGTGTCGATTTCCCAGCCCCATTTTGACCGATCAGGCCGAAGATATCTCCCCTTTCAATTTGAAAGTCTACTTTCTCCACAGCTACGTTCGATTTGAAACGTTTGGTCAGTTGATTGACCTCAATTATCGCTTGTGACATGAATCACGCCTCCTTTACAACCAAATTAACAAACAGTCACTAACAAATCGCAAAGAAATTATTAAGAAAGTATAAAGAAAAAACCCGCCAACCGGCGAGCTGGAAAAACCAATTATGTACTTAACCGAAAACCGATTCCCCAAACGGTATCAATGTAACTCTCATCGCTATATCGTTTGATTTTATTGCGAATATTGCTGATGTGCACGGCAATCGTTTTATCTTCACCAATGTATGTATCTTCCCAGGCAAGTTCATATAAATCTTGCTTTGTGAATACTTGAGTCGGATTTTTCATCAACAGTTCAATGATTTTATACTCCTGTTTGGTCAGGCTCAATTCATTTTCATCGACATAGACACTCATTTTTTTCGTATCCAATACGAGCTGCTTATGCCTGTACTGACTGGCCGACTCGGAATTTGATAATCGTTTCAATTGCACGTTCACTCGAGCTAACAATTCTTCCACTTCAAACGGTTTGGTCACATAATCATCGGCTCCAAGCTCAAATAAATTCAACTTATGATTCAATTCTTCTTTCGCCGACAACACAATGACTGGCGTGCCGATTTTCAATTCCTCTCGCATTTCCTTCATTAACTGTTCACCCGATAAACCCGGCAACATCAAGTCAAGGATAATTAAATCGAATGTCTGGTGGATCAAATTCATTTTCCCTTCGCTTCCGGAAAACGCCTTGGTGCACAGGTAATTCTCTTTTTCCAAAACGTCTGAAATAATGTGATTGATGTGTTCATCGTCTTCAATAACCAGGATGTTCGGTTGCTTCATCTGTCGTCCCCCTTATTGACTTTTGAAAAACCAAGCTAATACGGAATCGGTCATCGTCCAACGAAGCGAGAACGGATCCGTTCATCTTTTCCATCAACGATTGGACAATCGATAGACCCAGACCAGAAGAGTGGCTCGTTCGTGAAGGATCTTCTTTATAAAATCGGATAAATATTTTCTCAAAATTGATTAGCTGCTCCCGGTCTACCAAATTCGTAAAATGAATCACGAACTGGTCTTCCTTGTTCTCATAGTTGATCGAAAGATGGTCCTTCCCATGAATCAGGTAATTTCGGATGATATTCTCAAACACCCTTTCAAGCGCACCTTCATTCCCCTCGATTCTTACAGGTGCATCCGGCAAGGAAACATCAGGCTCTTTTCCTTTCATGGAGAGCTCGTCAACGAACGTAAAGAGATTTTTGCTTAATAAATGAACTACATTGATTGGATCTATATCCAACTGATAATCGGTGTTTTGAAGTTTGGTGTATAAAAATAGCTCATCCACAAGTTTCGTAATTTGCTTGATCCGCGTTTGAGCCAGTGTAATGTAATGCGATTGCTCGTTGAGATCTTCGGATCGGTCAGCCAACTGTAAATAGCCATCCAGTGAAGTCAAAGGGGTTCGTATATCGTGTGATAGATTCACGATCGTGCCATTGATTTCATCGTTTTTCTTAATGAATTCCTGATGCAACTCTCTTTTTTCGCGCAGGAGGCTATTGCACCGCTCAATCAATTGATACACTTCATCTGGTTTGATTTGCGTTTGAATGAATTTAAATGAATGATTCTTTGAAATGAAATCCAATTGATTGCTGATTTCTCTGATCTGTTTTTTATAGATTCGTAGATATACCGCCAAGCCGATGCATATGAGCAATAATAAAATGAGGGCAACGTAAAGCATGCGTCCACTTCCTCTCTGCCCTCATTATAGCCTTACTTTATGCGATTAGGAATACTGAATTTTCGTTAAATAATAAGTTCGATGGGGTCTCATCAGCATTAAGTTCTTTTTTGGAAGGCATATGGCGGTGAGAACACTAGCTTATCGAGAAATCATATAAATCGCCAATAACGATTGTTCTTTTCACCTTTCCGGAATCCTTTAGATAGATAGAAAGGTATGCCAAGCTCGTTCCCTTCCTGAACGGAAGCATATTGCACATTCGCACCGTGCTTTTTATGTTCATCCGTAAATGCCTCCAAAAGCTTAGCTCCGATTCCCTGATAGCGATGCTTTTCATCTACATAAAAAACATAGATCTCGCTACTTTCATCTTTATTCACGACACCACCGATCGTGCCAACGACTTTCCCGCCAATCAGTGCGAC
>CALGNY010000098.1 GCA_937958375.1 uncultured Bacillaceae bacterium | reverse complement strand
ACCCCAAATGTCGCTGACAAACACTCTCATCGACATTCGCGGGTTCAAAACCACCCCAAATGTCGCTGACAAACACTCTCATCGACATTCGCGGGTTCAAAACCACCTCAAATGTCGCTGACGCAGCAACTCAACGGACCTCATCCCACCCACCACACCCACATTTCATCGAACGAGTCATGCCCCTTCACTGGCAAGCATAAATTGTGGTGAGGGGGTTTTCGCGTGCGTAGACGACCGAACCGTTTAGTTTGGAAAAAAAGAAAGCCGAAGAGTTTGGGGCAAATTTTGATGCTGACGTTCGTGGTGTTTGTTTGCTCCTTAATTCTTTCTGTGTGGGTCATCGACAAAGGGATTGAACCGACGTTGATTGATATTGCGGAAAGAAAAACGAGTCAGTTTGCGCGTGAAGCAATTAATGAAGCGGTCAGCAAGCGGATTGTCGATGATTTGCAAGTCGAGGATCTCATTCAAATTGAGGTGGATGGCCAAGGGGAAATCGTCTCGATCGGTTGGAACGCCGTGGTCGTCAATCGCGTGTTGCGGAATACAACCTTTCGGGTGCAAAATTTCCTGAAGCGAATTGAACGTGGTGAAATAACGCCCGAGGATTCACTTGATTTTGATGTTGATGATGAAATTGTGATCCAAGAGGATACGGTGGAAGAGCATCGGGCGATCGTCCGGATTCCGATTGGGCAAGCAACAGGAAATACGTTGCTCGCGAACCTAGGGCCTCAAGTTCCCGTCCATTTCAGTGTGGTCGGTGATGTACAATCTGATTTTAAACGAGAGATCACAGAATATGGAATCAACAACGCCAAGGTCGATCTTTCCATTAATATACAAGCGAATGTTCAAATCGTTATTCCATTTTCGACGACGACGACCGTCGTGGAAACGGATATCCCCGTTTACGTCGGCGTAATCCCAGGAAAAGTACCGAATTTTTATAGTTCAGGTGGCGATTCAGGCCCAAATATCGCGATTCCATATGATGAATTCACGGAAAATAGTGCACCGCAAATGCAAGAAGGATCAACGCAAACAGATTCGTTTTTAGGCAACGACGAAGAATCTGAGGGCGATTTTACAGAAGATTAAACCTGTGCTATGATAATTGAGGCGAGTAAAAAATTTAATATATCTCATAGAAATTCACTGATGAGGTAGAGGCGCATGTAACAGGAGTACGATATGCGAGGGTGACACCGATGACCATAGAGGAAAGGGTTATTTGCCGAAGTGTTTATGCAGTCACGGCATAAATGCTGGAATGTACTTGAAGAAGGTGCATTCTCTCGTACCGGAAAAACGGGGAGCTACAGATCGGGGAAATGAAACCAACAAAGTAATGGTAGATTTCTCTATCATTACTTTTTTTATGTTGGAAGGAATTTAGCGACCAGCTATGTAATCTAGTAAGTAGTGAATCCATCCGTTCAACCAAAATGTCCAAGTCCAATCATGAAAATAAATCCATCACATAAAATAAATTAAAGGAGTGAGGCCAATGGAGGGAACGATTTATTCATTGATCCCGCCGATATTAATGATCATTCTAGTTCTTTTAACAAGAAAAGTTCTGCTTTCATTAGGTGCGGGAATACTTGTCGGTGCGTTAATGATCGAAAGTTTTGACGTTCTCGAAACGATCAAACGCATCTGGTTCACGTTTCAAGAGTTGTTTTATGCAGAGGGTGCTTGGGATTGGTGGAGTATCCAGCTCGTCATTTTCTTATTGTTACTTGGTATGTTAATTGCATTTCTGACGGCTTCTGGTGGAGCCAAAGCGTTTGGCGATTGGGCCATTCATAAAATCAAAACGCGTGAAGGCTCGCAGTACATGACTGGAATTTTGGGGATTGGAATTTTTATTGATGACTACTTCAACAGCTTGACGATTGGCCAAGTTTCACGACCGGTGACAGACCGATACCGTGTCTCACGGGCTAAACTCGCTTACCTGATCGATTCAACGTCGGCTCCTGTGACGGTGATCTCGCCGATTTCGAGTTGGGGTGCCTACATTATCGGGATCGTAGCTACCATCATTACCACGAATGAATTGACGAATTACCAAGCATTCAATTCATTCATTCAAATGATTCCGTATAACTTCTATGCGCTTTCAGCAATTTTACTCGTATTTATCGCAATTTGGTTAAAACTCGATATTGGTCCGATGAAAAAACATGAAGATCGTGCACGGGAAACAGGCCAATTGGTCGATCCGGAAAACGACGATATTCCAGGTGACTTGCAATCAGAGGTCTATGAAAGTCCTAAGGGCAAAGTCGGTCACTTGCTCATTCCGATTCTCGTGTTGATCGGTGTCACATTATCGATGATGATTTATACCGGAATTCAAGCAAGCGGTGAAACGAACCTTATTGCAATTTTCGCTGACACAGATGTAAACTTATCACTTGTCGTCGGTGGAGCGGTCGCGTTATTGATTTCGATTATTTTTTACTTCACCCAAAGTGGAGAGAAAACAAGCTTTGGCCGTGTGAGTGTGGAAGGCATTAAAGCAATGCTTCCGGCCATTTATATTTTGGTCTTGGCTTGGATGATTGTTTCAATCATTGGAGCAATCGGAACAGACGTTTATTTATCCGGTTTGGTAGAGCAATCAAACATGGATGTAGCTTACTTGCCATTCCTATTGTTTATCATCAGTGGCTTTATGGCTTTCTCAACGGGAACATCATGGGGAACGTTTGGCATCATGCTTCCGATTGCCGGTTCGATGGCGGCGACATTGGATCCAGCGTTGTTCATTCCAGCCATGGCAGCCGTGTTGGCCGGTTCGGTTTTCGGAGACCATTGTTCACCGATTTCCGATACATCCGTACTTTCTTCAACAGGTGCGGGGTCGAACCATATTGACCACGTGTTGACACAAATTCCATATGCGATGCTGGCGGCTTTGGCTTCTGCAGTCGGATACCTTCTGTTCGCATGGACGAATTCCTTAGTCTTATCACTACTTGTGACATTAGTCGTATTACTTTTGTTAGCTTACTTGACTAAGCAATTTTATGGAAATAAAGAATCTGTTTAAAAACGAATGAATACCGCTTTGATTACTGGGAATATAACCGTTTCCCGAGTGATCGAAGCGGTTTTTTTTG
>CALGNY010000097.1 GCA_937958375.1 uncultured Bacillaceae bacterium | reverse complement strand
TTACATGACTCCATTCTTCACCAACACCGCTTTAATTTTCGTATAATCATACCCATCCGGCAGAGCTTCTTTTAACGGTTTCAATCGTGGTTCCTCGACCTGCTTGTGAGCCTGTAAAACTTCTGCTTCTTCTTCCTCGGTAAAAAAGATGCTCCATACTAAAGGTTTTCCTTCTTTATAGGCTTTGAACAGGTGATTTTCGATTGTCCGAGCCTGCACGTCACGGATTGCAGCAATATCCTTAATCGTTTTACCGGATTGGAACATGTCGTAGCTGATCATGTGGCTTGGCCGGTCGTCTTGTGGGTCCCTCACTTTCCGCTTCGGCGCCGCAGAACTCGTAATCTTAATTCGTTTCTTCACATCGGGATTCCCAGCTCGCCATTCCTGAATCACCGACAGAAACGCTTCGCCATATTGTTCAAACTTCCGCTCGCCGACACCCTTGATCTCAAGCATATCTTCCTCTGTTTCTGGAAAATAACGACTCAATTCCTTGAGTGTAGCATCGGAAAACAACACATACGGTGGAACATTTCTTTCATCAGCCATCTCTTTCCGCAACGCGCGTAATGCTTGGAAAAGATCCTCTTCATAGTCGGTTTCCTCACTCATCGGAATCGGCGCAACGTACATTTCCACCGGGCGTCTTCCCATCAACACGTCCACAGACTGTTGATTGAGTCGTAGGATCGGGAATTTCCCTTCGACCATCGTAAGCAGCTGCTCGGCAACAAGAAAATGAATTCGCTCGGTCAGTTCTTTTTCGGTGTACGCCGACATGAGGCCATACGTCGAGAGCGAGTCCAAACGGAAGTCTTTGATCTTTTTATCACGTGAGCCTTTCAATACTTTTGCCGTCATGCCAACGCCAAACCGCTCACCCATCCGCTTCACGCACGACAAAATCATCTGCGCTTCCTCCGTAATATCCGTTTTCTCCTGCCGCTCCGTGCAGTTACTGCAACGTCCACATGGCTCCCTCGTCGTTTCCCCTTCAAAATAATCCAAGATAAACGATGTCAAACAGCTATGCGTATGACAGTAATTGATCATCTCCTGCAATTTTCGGTATTCATTTTGCTTCATCGCTTCATCCGCATCTGACTGCTCGATTAAAAACTTCTGCAACTGCACATCCTGTGGCGAAAATAACAAAATACAGTCACTCGGCTCACCGTCACGGCCAGCACGTCCAGCTTCCTGATAGTACGACTCAATATTCATCGGCATCGCCGCATGCAGACAAAATCGCACATTCGATTTATCGATTCCCATTCCAAACGCATTCGTAGCGACCATTATGGATTTTTCATCATGGATAAAGGCCGCCTGTGCTTCTTTCCGTTCCTCTTCCGACAAACCGGCATGATATTTCGCCACGTTAAACCCACGCCCGCTCAAATCAGCATGCAATGAATTCACCTGTTTCCGTGTCGCCGCATAAATAATTCCTGAATCATCCGGGTGCTCCTTGAGGAACGAGCGTACATACGACGACTTATCCTTGCCCTTAACCAGATGAAACGATAAATTGCTGCGCTCAAATCCCGTATTGATCACAAAATCATTTTCAATATGTAAAAGTCCTTGAATATCCGCAATAACCTCATCTGTAGCCGTTGCCGTCAGTGCCACAAACACCGGGATATTCGGTATCCGACTCAAATTCGGCACAATCGACCGGTAACTCGGACGGAAATCATGGCCCCATTGCGAAATACAATGCGCCTCATCAAAAGCCACGAGCGAAATCGGAATCTGACTCAAAATCCTAACAAAATAATCCGACTCAAAACGCTCCGGAGCGACATAGACGAATTTATAGTGACCCGACCTCACACCATCTAAACGCTCAGACATTTCACTCGAGGAAAGCGAGCTATTAATAAACGTCGCCGAGATCCCCAGCGACTGAAGCGCGTCCACCTGATCCTTCATCAACGAAATCAAAGGCGAAATAATAATCGCAGTTCCCTCCATCGACAAGCCAGGAATCTGATAACACAGCGACTTCCCACCACCCGTCGGCATGACCGCGAGCGTGTTGTGTTGTTGCAATATATGGTCAATCGTTTCCCGCTGACCCGGACGAAACGTTTCATAACCGAAATAAGTTTGTAGAATTTGTTGTTCTTTGGTGGACATAGGTGAGCCTCCTTTTTGTTAGCTTGAGCCCGGTTGTTCTTCTCATATCCCTTACTATCTTGTTCAAAAATTGATATATCCTAACTAGAGTCTCATTGATTCATATTTTTCTCAATGACTTTCCACAACTCACCGAGGGAAGAATTAATATCTTCCCACGATATATAATCTGCATAACTATTCTTCTTTTGATATATTA
>CALGNY010000096.1 GCA_937958375.1 uncultured Bacillaceae bacterium | reverse complement strand
ATATGCGACCACCACGGAAATATATGCCCCCCAAACCAATACATATCCGCCCACCACCAGACAATATGAGCCTTAGCCAGAGCGTTTATCACCAAAAAACCGGAAGGGCACCTCCTCCCTTCCGGTTTAAATGTTTAATAGTTTCCTAGTAATCCTTTTTCCATCGCGATCTTTTCACATTTTTTATAAACGAGGATTCCGACGGCTAGGTAGGCGATTGAGTTGGCGATCAAAGCTGTGTAATCCATCCACGTAAAATCAGCCCACGAATAGCCATGAATCATGACAAAGCGAATCATATCGACGCCCTTGACGAAAGGAGCAATAACCAAATATGGAGCAACGGATAAAGGAACGAATGCAAGGGCCGCCAAGATAAACTGTAAGATTTGCATAAATGCGTTAATCTGCTTAAAAATCACCGAGGCACCGGCAATCATAAAGCCAACGCCAACGATTCCAATAAGCGTTAAGATTAATATCGGTAACGTCATTTCTGGTTTTAAATAAAGCCACTGATTGGCTGTCAACATACTTAGGAACAACAAGAAGATAACAGTGACCATAGCCAGGGAAGTATAACCAATTAACCTAGCTAAAAGGATTTTCCACATGCCTAATGGTGACATATACAGTTGTTCGAGGGTACCTCTTGTCGCCTCCAACATGATGGTGGTACCGACATTCAATAAGGTCATTAGCGTCAAATACCAAAAAATATAGTTAACGATGACGTGTTGAATATGCATATCGGCTTGAGCCGGATCACCGACCACATTCAAACCTAGAAACATACCTAAGAATATTATATAGATGGTTGCAATCATACTGAGCGTATTCGGAAGATACCGTTTCAACTCAATGAATTCCATCCGTGTATTGGCTTTAATTAGCTGAATGAACTGCATGGTTCTCTTCCTCCCGAATTAAATTCATGAATACTTGTTCAAAGTCTATGATTGTCCGGTCAATTTTCTCGATGACGGTGTTCTCCCGCTTCAACAAATCCATCAATTCATACATATCATCGTTCTGCTCAAATGTGACCGTTAATTTATTCTCGCTGATTTCATGGAGAGGGAATTTCACTTGTAGCTCCTGTTTTTGTTTTTCACTCAGCTCGCTGCCAAGTGAGACAATGTATGCCGTCGTATCGAACAGCTTCATAAGCTCCTCTACTTTTTCATCCGCTACAACTTTTCCGTGATTGATAATGACCGTCCGCTCGCACAAGTCTTGGACGACAGGCATGTCGTGGGTGCTGATGATAATCGTTTTACCTGCCGCTGAAATCTTTTTCAAAAGACTTCGGACTTCATACCCCGTCTCAATATCGAGGCCGAGTGTCGGTTCATCCAATAAGATGACATCGCTATCAGCCAATAAGGCGACAGCCAAGGCCAACTTTTGCTGCATGCCTCTCGACAGATTACTGACGAGCTCATTTTCCTTTTCTTTCAGATTAAATTCATGAAGCAATTCATCGATTTGGCCTGCCATCTTCTTGCGGTTTCTTCCCCGGTTCCCTGCGAAATACTCCAAGTTCTCACGTGCAGTCAATCGCCAATAAAGATTTCGGTTTCCCTCAAGCACCGCACTGATATGTCGAAGTGCTTTTAGACGATCCTTCTGCACATTGATTCCGTTAATGATGACATCACCGTGATCCGGAACGATTAACCCACAAATGATTTTGATCGTCGTTGTCTTGCCAGCTCCGTTCGGTCCCAGCAGGCCAAGAATTTCCCCACGCTTCACATGAAATTCGACTTCATTCACTGCTTGAACCCACTCACTCGTTTTCCGTTTTTTGTAACCTTTCTTGATCTTTCTCACTTCAATTAAATTTTCCAATTCAAAGCATCCTCTCCGTGACCAATCTATTTCAAAGTTTATCAATCTTTAAGTTGGTACCGAACCGTCCTCAGCACTGAATCACATCCGTCTGTAGACTGAATTTCATCTTCTCTTCAAAAAATTCACACCACTACCATACATATGTATTTTCTACCTATTATACACGAACAGACTTCCCTGATAAATGAGTTTTTTGATTTTTCAAATACGGCAAAAAATATCGTCATCACTAATTTGCTAGAGAAGCCCTAAGACAATAAATGTGCTAAAATAAAAAACGTATAAAGGTGGGAGGACCTCAATGTTTTTAGATTCGATCGGAAATGACCAATTAATCATTTTAGTAGCTTTTCTATTAATCAGTGGTGTATTCGCCGCGAAGTTTTCTAGTCAGCTAGGTTTGCCATCCCTTGTTCTCTTTATCGGTGTCGGAATGCTGATTGGAAGTGATGGTGTTGGCTGGATTTACTTTGATGATGCAGATATTGCCCAATTGATTGGGGTCGCTGCATTAGTCATCATCTTATTCGAAGGTGGATTGCAGACGAAATGGCAAACGATGCGCCCTGTCATCGTGCCCGCCCTTTCACTCGCAACACTGGGTGTATTCATTACATCGGTACTCACTGGATTAGCGGCACATTATATATTAGATATTCCATGGCTTCATGCCTTATTGTTGGGATCAATTGTTGGTTCGACAGATGCCGCAGCGGTTTTTGCGACATTTAAAGAACGAAATGTCAAAGCTAAAATCCAATCCACATTGGAAGCCGAATCAGGTACGAACGATCCGATGGCAGTGTTTTTGACATTGATTTTCATTGAATTAATCACATCGGATACAAGCTTTTGGGTCATGTTGCCGGCCTTTTTCTGGCAGATGGGCATTGGGTTGCTGCTTGGACTCTTCCTTGGCCGCTTCACTTCTTATGTCATTAATAAAATCAGTCTCGAATCCAGTGGGTTGTATCCTATTCTGGCTTTAGCTTTCGCATTCATCATCTATAGTACGGCTTCGTTAATTGGAGCTAGTGGATTCTTGGCCGTTTATGTCGCCGGAGTCATCATCGGAAATTCTGAGCTGACCTACAGATACCCAATCTTCCAATTTAATGAGGGACTTGCTTGGATCGCCCAAATCTTTATGTTTATGATTCTTGGTTTGCTGGCATTCCCTGATCAAGTTTTCGAAAGTAGCGTCGTATTCTCTGGCGTATTGATCTCCGTATTCCTGATCTTGATTGCGAGACCAATTGCCGTCTTTATTTCGACGTTTAAAATGGATTTCTCATTTAAGGAAAGAATTTTCATATCCTGGGCGGGATTACGTGGAGCAGTACCGATCGTACTTGCGACCTTCCCGATCGTTGCAGGCGTCGAACATTCGGAAACATTTTTCAACATCATTTTCTTTACCGTTTTGATTTCAGCGCTTATTCAAGGCTCGACGATTAATCTTTTCGCGAAAAAGTTGGACTTGCTTGGAACGAAAAAAGTTGCCCCAGAACATTCCGTTGAGTTGATTTCGTTAGGGAAAGCAAATGCTGAAATGGTTCAGTTCCAGACCAATGAAACGCACGCCATTGTCGGATTCAAATTAAAAGAAATTAATTTCCCGAAAAAAGCATCGGTTGCGGCGATCGTCAGAGAAGGGAACTTAATCACACCATATGGAGATACAGAAATCAAAGAAGGGGATTACCTCTATATTCTGGTCACACGTAAATTCAAAGAAGAACTGCGAATTGCGTTGAACGAGAAAAAAGAGGCCTATAAAAATGAATAGACATTTGTCCTGTAGATGATTCTACAGGGCTATTTTTTTTGGCTCTCGTTATAAAACAAAAACAAAGGGTATTGTATGTTAAGCACCATTGTTGCTGGAAAAGGAGGATGACTGATGACAGACAGTATGAATTATGGTGATGATTATAAGAAAATACCAGCCACATCGAAAGAAAGCGGACATTTTGAAAAAGTTGCCGAAGACGTATGGTACCAGACGATCCAAATCGTCAACGTGTTATTCGTTAACAACCCTTACGATGATGAATGGATCCTGGTAGATGCTGGAATGCCTAAATCTGCCGACAAAATTATTGAAACGGTGGATGAGTATTTTGAAAAGCCACCCGTCGCCATTGTCTTGACACATGGACACTTTGATCATGTCGGGGCAATCGTTGATCTCGTCGACCATTGGAAAATCCCCGTATATGCTCATGAAATGGAGCTACCTTATTTACGCGGCGAGCTAAAGTATCCAGAGCCTGATCCGACCGTGGAAGGTGGCATGGTTGCAAAATTGTCTCCCCTATTCCCTGTTGAGCCCATTGAATTAGGAGATAAAGTACAGCCACTGCCTGAAGACGGTAGCATTCCACATATGGGTGATTGGAGATGGATTCATACACCAGGACATACACCTGGTCATGTATCGTTTTTCCGAGAAAAAGACCGTACATTGATCGCAGGAGATGCTTTTGTCACCGTTAAACAAGAGGACTTATATAAAGTTTACAAACAAGAAAAGGAAATCAGTCCACCACCGCGTTATTTGACACCCAATTGGGAAGATGCCGAAACATCGGTCAAAAAGCTTAGAGATTTAAACCCGCAATTAGCGATTACCGGGCATGGCTTTCCGATGCACGGTGAGGAATTGGAAGAAAGCCTCAATGATCTGGCCGATCACTTTAAAGATATTGGCGTCCCTGACCACGGTCACTATGTCGATGATAATGATCAAAATTGAGTATAAACAAAAAATGAACTGGCACGTGACACCGAGTCACGTGACCAGTTCTTTTTATCTATAAGACGCTATCATGCTATGCGATTCATGTTGCAATTGTCCAACCAAAAATAGAAGGACTAACTTAAATATAGCATAAAATGGAACGCCTGTTTTTTACAATTATATTAAAAATTCCATTTGTTCAAGTTGACATAAAAAATCCGTATGATTTGAGGACAGTCATCATACGGATTTGATCGTTTAATAAACATAATACAATACAACACCGGCTAAAATGACGATCAAGAAAAACGCGACATAAATAAATGTTAAGTTAGGGATATTCCGCTGTAGCGATGTTTTTTCATAATCCCACGACCGTTCGAGTTCATCCTTAAATGTGGCATTTTCTTCACGTAACCGTCGTTGTTCTTGTTCTTCATATTTTTTACCGATGGCCCATGTCGCGATGAGTGCTGCGATGGCAACCAACCCAATTACGATGACGAGTACGACAACCATATGAAATACCTCCTAAGATGAGAATCGTTGCGTTACGTTGTCTCTATTGTTCATATTTCCTCATCATCAGACAATAAAACTTCATATGTGTTTTTTCCGGCAGCCTTGGCCGTATAAAGCGCCATATCCGCTTGCTTGATAATCTTTTCTTCGGTAATGTCCAAAGAGGTTGGTGCCGTCAAACCGATACTCGCCGTAAGCGTAATCGTTTTATTTTTGATTCGGGCAGGTTCACTGATCCGGTTTTGAAGTCGGTGAATGATGTCGATACAATCTTTTTTGGATTCTATCTGATCTAGCAAAATAATGAATTCATCCCCACCAAGCCGGGCAATAATATCTCGGGAACGCAGGCTATTTAATGCCCTACGGCTAAAAATCCTCAATGCCTCATCACCGAAGTCATGACCTTGTTGGTCATTCAATTTTTTCAAATTATCCAGGTCCATCATGATGACCGCAAAATTAATTTTTCCGCGCTTCCTCGCTTCTTCCAGTCTCGTGGATAATCTCTCTTGAAAATATCTGCGGTTTGGTAAGTTCGTCAACGGATCTTGGTAAGCGAACTCCCTCAGCTTCTCTTCGTACCTTTTACGCTCAGAAATATCGCGCGTCACGACCACCATATGAATAAATCCACCACTGGAATCAAAAATCGGTTTCCCTTGCAATTCAAACCACAACCAGCCTTTTTCGGCATGCAGCTGCTTGAATTCCAGCGAGATCGGTCGATTTTCATTAATCGAACGCAAAAATTCACTGATAATTTTCTTTTGGTCAGCCTCATAGATATTGTGAAGCAATGACTTTCCGATATATTCTTCAGGCGGAAATCCTAAAATGAATTCATACGATGGAGAGGCATACAAAATATTGCCATCATGATCCAATAATGTAATCAAATCGTGTGAGCTTTCGGCAATCATCCGGAAGCGCTCTTCACTTTCCTTTTGCTCCCTCTCTGCTTTCCGCTGTTCACTCACATCTTTCATGATTACATAGATCCCGACGATTTTCTTCTCGATTTCTAAAGGTGTTGTCATCACTTGTATTTCTTTCTTTTGTGTACTTTTTGTCTGGATCGTGATCTCAAAGCTTTGGGCTTTCCCCCGAATGGTCTGCAGAAAATACTTTTTCACCAAACGTTGGATTCGTTTATCAATGATCGAAAAAGCAGAAACACCAATCAACTCATCTTTGTCGTACCCTGAAAGCAATTCGAAGGCTTTATTGACTTCCAGAAAAACACCTTCACGGTTTAATGAAAAAATCGCATCCTGATTGTTTTCAAATAGCGAACGATAACGTTGGCGACTCAATTCCAGATTTTGATCCGTCACCCACCATTCACTTTTTGTTTGGTCCGAGTCCATTACTTCTTTAGCATTGACCACGATATATACTTCTTCGTCCAAAACAACTGGTCTAAGTGTCACAGACAGTGTATATTCATCGTATTCATGGGTCCGGTAGCTCATTTCAAAAGTGGTCGGTTCACCGGATTCGAGAACTTCTTGAAATTTTTGATATAAAAAAACACGCGAAATCCCAGGTACTTTCTCTGTGAATTCTCTGCCAAGATCCGAATTCGAAAGCCCTGTTAATTGTCGCGCTCGCTCATTAATCAGCTCATAATAATAAATGCCTTGCTCATCCATCCGAAATACGATGAGTGCATCTTCGGTTCCACGCATAAAAACTTCTTCCAATATGCCAGTTTTCATCATGGCCACCCGACTCCTTAAATGGATATTAAATCCTCTATTTATAGTACTATTATCCTATTTTATACTGTTTTCAGCTAATCGTCCACTTATCTTTCTCCCAATATTTACATTTAATTTGTTTCTTTTGACTTATACTCTATTATACTAAAGTTTATGGAAGAAGCCAATTTCATTGTAAGAAATATTGAAGAAATATAATTTCCTCTCCATAAGGGTATATGGCGAATAGTATGTATCATTTTGGTAAACCGTAACACTAAAAGAATTGAGGAGGAATAGCATGGCCGACTTACCAAATTTTCCGGAAAACGCCATCCCTTATTGGAGAGATACGGTTGAATTGCCTTCATACCCTGAATTAAACGAAAATATTGAGACAGATGTAGTGATTGTAGGCGGAGGAATTGCCGGAATTACTGCAGCGGACCTTCTGTCAAAGGAGCAAGTAAAGGTCACCCTTTTGGAAGGCAGTGAACTTTTGAACGGAACTACCGGACACACAACCGCAAAGGTAACCGCTCAACATGGAGTCATCTATGATGAATTAATCCGTAAACACGGCATTGAACCAGCCCGTAAATATTATGAAGCCAACAAAAATGCCATCAAACATATCGAAAAGAACATCCAAGACTATCAAATTGATTGTGATTTCGAAAAACAAGATGCCTATATTTATGCAGAAACGGGTGATTACGCGCAAAAGCTTGAGAAAGAATTTGAAGCGTACGATCGATTGAACATCAAAGGCAAACTGACGGATCAACTCCCGTTTGATGTTTCGTTTGATGTCGCGCTGATCATGAAAGATCAATATCAATTCCATCCGCTAAAATACTTACAAGCCCTCGTGCAAAAATCTGAAGAACGTGGCGTACAGTTTTTCGAGAAAACGACAGCCGTTGATATTGAGAAGGACAATCACCAAGTCATTGTGAAAACGAGAGACGGCCATGATGTAAAAGCCAACCAAGTACTGATTTGCTCACACTTCCCTTTTTATGAAGGAAAGGCACTTTGGTCAGCGCGAATCTATCCCGAACGCTCGTATGCCATCGGTGTAAAATCAACAAAACCTTATCCGGGTGACATGTTCTTAAAGCCTGACCAACCGAATCGTTCCATCCGTTATCAACCAACGCCAGATGGTGACTTATACATTCTAGGTGGCGATAACCACAAGACGGGTCAAGGCGGAGACATGATGGAACACTTCAAGGCACTACGCCGATTTGCTGAGGAACTACTTGGCGATGATTTTGAGATCTTATATCGTTGGTCTGCACAAGATTTAACGACAATGGACAAGATTCCATATATCGGACAAATGACGAATAACGAACCGAATATTTTGGTTGCGACCGGATTCCGTAAGTGGGGCATGACCAATGGAACCGTCGCCGGTCAATTGCTTTCGGACCTGGTTCTCGGTGAAATAAATCCATACGAAGATTTATTTAAGCCAGCTCGTTTCCAGGCGAATCCGAGTATCCAACAATTTGTGAAGGAAAATGCAAACGTAGCGAAAGAGCTTGTGAAAGGGAAACTGGACCGAAAAGACGCCAATCCTCATGAGCTTGAAAAAGATGAAGCGACAACCATTCGGGTAGACGGCCAGCGAAAAGGTGCCTATCGTGATGCGGCTGGCGAGCTCCATATCGTTGACACAACATGCACGCATGTAGGTTGTGAAGTGAACTGGAACAGTAGTGAAAAATCGTGGGATTGTCCGTGTCACGGATCGCGCTTTTCTTATACCGGTGAAGTCATTGAAGGCCCAGCGGAAGAACCGCTGCAAAAGCATGACCTTACCATGCTCGATAGCTTGATTCCAGATGACAATAAAAATGTTTAAACCCACGCTCACGTGGAATACAAGAAGTAGATCACAACAACAAAGGAGTGAATCAACATGCCATTTATTAAAGAGTATACAAAAGACACTGATTTAGCAAAAGATGTTCAAAAACTGAAAGATAACGGTGTAGACAAAAATAATGTTTATGTATTGTCTCACGATGATGACCGTACAGAACGCGTAGCAGAAAATGCTGACGCAAGTACGATTTCTCAAAGCTTTGGCGACGCTGTCGGTAACATGTTCAACAAAAAAGGTGATGAACTCCGCAGCAAACTTGAAGAAGTTGGTTTATCCGAAGCTGAAGCAACAAACTATGAGAAAGAATTAGACGATGGGAAGATCCTCCTCATCGTTGATGGTGAAGAAAACGTCGAAAACGTTCTTGGATTTTAATCAAATTTCATGATCGATCCCCCTCGATTATAAATGAAATGACATCCCCCAGCGGTAGGCGCTTGTAAGGAGCCTCCTCTGGGGGATTTCTGTTTGTTAGGTGCAGGGCGGCTAATTTTCTTTGGGCTTTGGAGATTATTTGGGTTTTGAATAGTGGAGTGCGAGTTCTCATCGACATTTGGATTCTCAAATGGCGGTGAGGTGAGCTGTCATCGACATTTGAACCCATTTTCGATGACCAAATGTCGATGAGATGACCTATCAGCGACATTTGAACTCGTTTTTGATGCCAA
>CALGNY010000095.1 GCA_937958375.1 uncultured Bacillaceae bacterium | reverse complement strand
AATGTCGATGAGAACTCCTGTCAGCGACATTCGGCACCCTTCCACACCTTAAATGTCGTTGAGGAACCCTCATTATCTATTCAGTACTTTTTTCACAACTTTATTCGTCAGGTTGGGCATGATTTCAAACGTGTAGTTCATTTCAACTCGTTCCAACCGTGCATGGGCATCCATTCCGTAAGGTCCGATATTGATGATCGGAACATTGATATCACGGATATCTTGATAATCGACATAATGTTTTTTGCCCCAGCTTGGATTGTTATCTTGCACGGCTTCGATTCCTTCCTCGTCATCACTCATCGCCAAAAAACTCATATCCGAGATATAAGGGAAAAAGTTTTTCGTGACAATTGGATATTCGTAGTGCGGCTGCATTTCATCAATGGCTTCATCCAACGACTTAAGCAGAATCTGTTCATCCTCGGTGTCACTAGAGAGCTCGATCCGTGGCGAGTATAATGAGGAATAAAACAAAATCATAGCCGGCGAGCGGTCTTCCATCCACTTCCAAGCCTCATCCACAATCCGCGCAGCATACATTCGAGTATCCAACTCCGGATCGGCAACGAGCTCTTCCTCAAGCTCCTTCATGAAGTTCGTAAATTTTTCTCCGTGCAAATCAATTAATGTATCTCTCATTTCCTTATAGGTCATCACACGCGGCTTCCACGGAATTTCCTTATATGGATGGCCACTGATCGAACAATACTTCCGATACCTGTCTTCATATAAACTGAGCGCATTTTCAAAAGCAATCGTTGCTTGTTCCTTCAATCGATCCAACACCTCATCCGGCGACCACGAATGAATGAAAAAGTTATAGTAAACATAAGCCGACAGAGCCGTCTGTACCGTGTAACTCGGCTTCAAATCCATTTGCTTCAAGGAAACCGGTGGCAATGTCCTCTCCCCAAGCGCTTCATCTGTCAATTCAGGGTTATAGCTGATTTGCCTAGTCAATTCTGCAACCAAAAAGTTTGGGTCCAGTCCATCAAATGCTGCACCGACATGACTTTCATGGCCAGTCACATAAAAAGAAGGCAGTAGTTTTCCGACCGTTCCTTTGTAAATATACCGGTTTTCATCGCCCTCATATAACGGAGCTACATAATCCGCGTTGATTGCGGCTACATACTGGAAGCTCTCTTCTTCTTTCCAGCGCTTCAATGTTTTTAAAGCCGAAAGAATGCCGTTTGAGCTATCTTCCTCGTCACACTCACAAACAAATACGAGGTTCCCTTCCAATTCCTCTGGATGTTTTGAATAATAGTCCAATAAATATAAATGACTTGCCACGCCACTTTTCATATCCAACGTACCGCGTCCAAATAACCAATTCCCTGACTTCAATTGCTCTTTTACAGATGAAGGCAAATCTTCTTTTTCAAATTCCTCCATCAATTCATTCGGCAAAAAAGCTAGCCGCTTCAGCTGGTTGTAATCGTCCACGCCGACCGTATCCATGTGACCGACCAAGATGACCGTACGATCGCTCTGTTTCTTCGTTCCTTTGACGTAAGCCAAGACATTATACCGCTCAACGGCATCGTTGACTGTCCTTTCCATAACGACCTGCTCCGCGTTCTTTTGAAAATAATCAAATGAGGAAATGAACTCATATAATGAACGGGCGAATGCCCGCTCTCCATCTGTATTGACGACACTATCGATACTGACCAATCGTTTGGTTAATGAAAAAATCTCTTCCCGGCAAGAAAACATATCTCTTCCCCCTATCACATTGTTTTCTTTAGTATATGTAACTTTATTTCCGAAATAAAGCATAGTCTTAGATAAGATTTTCTTGTATACTACATCACAAATACAGTTAGGGAGTGGGACGGATGGCTACAATTCGACCGATGAAGGAAAGTGATATTCTCCAGGTGAAAGAAGTCGCAATCACAAGCTGGCACGATACATATGAGGGATTGATCCCCAAAGAAATCCGGGAGAAGTTTTTGGCGAATGCGTATAGTGAGGAAACACTCTTGAAAAAATTAAAGGGATCAGTAATGTTTGTTGCTGTGATGGAAGATAACATTGTTGGGTTCGCTCATTTCACGCCTGTAACGGACGACGGTGACTCAACCTTGGCAGCGATTTACCTGTTGCCCGAAACACAAGGCAGAGGAATCGGAAGCCAACTGATTGAGCGGGGAATGAACGAGCTAAAAGGTTTAAAAGTTCTTCATGTCGAGGTAGAAAGACAAAATGATCCTGCCAAACGGTTTTATGAAGCGAAAGGATTTCAAGTTGTAGAGGAGTATACAGAAAACTTTGCGGGCCATGAATTACAGACCATTCGGATGAAGAAAGAAATGACATAAAGAGACACCGGAGTTCAAACGATATCCTAATTTGAATTACTATTTTCAAGGGTAAGGATGGATGAAATGACGAAGTTTCATAAGATCTATTTGTTTATAACAATAGCACTGATCATCATTTTACTAACACGTTTATTTACCTAGAAGTAAATAAAAAACTCTATGAAAATAAGGTAACGGATTACCTTACCGAAGAACAAGGCTACAACAAAGAAGATCTAACATCCGTGGATGGCGTATTTGTTTTCAAAACACCTAACTTTTATGTAACGGTCGTATTCGAAAATGAGCCTTATGTTGAATATATCTATTTTGCTCATGAGGAAGTAACGCAGTTTGACTACGAAATTGTTGATGCAGCATATGAAGGGTTATCCAAGGAGGATTTAAAAAACCTTGATTCTAATCGTTAAAGATTGATTTATAAACCCTGAACCGAAAAGTTGACATACACGCCCGCATTCTTAACTAAAAGCTTTCATTTTACACGAACCCCTTACTATTCAAAAATGCAAAGGCAGGGACACTAATTTCACTTCAGTCCCTGCCTCGTTATTCACTTTAAGTAGCCATTAAGCCTCCGCTTTCTCTTTCTTCCGCGTCCTGATCGCTTGCACTAATGGGAATACAAACGAAAGTACGGATACGATGATCAATACGAGTGAGATATTGTTCGTAAAGAAAATGGACAGGCTGCCATCTGAAATGGTCATGGATTGTCTGAATGATTGTTCCATCATACCACCTAGGATGAATGCCAAAATGAACGGTGGTGCCGGAAAGGCGAACATCCTCATCAAGAGACCGATGACACCGAATGCCAACAGTAAGTACAGGTCAAACGTACTGAAACTGATCGCATATACACCTATAAAACTAAACATGATGACCAACGAAATCAACATTGGTCGAGGGATTGTCAATAGTCGAGCGATATATGGAATCAGTGGCAAGTTTAAAATCAACAAGAAAATGTTCCCGATATACATACTTGCAATGATTCCCCAGAATACTTCTGGACGATCGGTCATCAGCATAGGTCCAGGCTGCAATCCTAGAACTAAAAATGCACCTAGCATGACTGCGGTTGTACCCGAACCCGGAATCCCTAAACTTAGTAAAGGAACGAACGCACCGCTCGTCGCCGCATTATTGGATGCTTCAGGAGCAGCCAACCCTTTAATCGAGCCTTTCCCGAACTCTTCAGGTTTCTTCGCAATTTTCTTTTCCGTAATATAACTGATAAATGAAGCAATCGTAGCGCCTGCCCCTGGAAGGATTCCTAGGATAAACCCTAAAAATGATTGTCTTCCTGCAGGCCCACTCATTTCTTTAAAATCTTTCTTGCTTAATTTCAAACTACCAATTTCTTTTGCGCTGCCAATTGATTTTTTCTTGCGATTCATGATCAAATAACAAACTTCAGCGATCGCAAACAAACCTAATGCAATGACGAGAAAGTCAATACCATCTAATAGATTTGCACTTCCAAAACTAAACCTGGAAGTACCTGTCTGTGGGTCGATACCAATTGTCGCAATCATGAAACCAACGACAGCTGAGATGGTTGCTTTTATCGTCGAACCTTCAGATAAACTAGCAATCGCAGATAAACCGAGTAGCATGAGAGCGAAATAAGCCGGCGGTCCAAATGAAATCGCAACACTTGCGAGCATCGGAGCAAAAATCATCAATAGAATAACACTGATTGTTCCACCAGCAAATGAAGATATCGCTGCAATCGCCAGTGCTTTCCCAGCTTTTCCTTGCTGGGCCATCGGATATCCGTCAAATGCAGATGCGACGGTGCCTGAAATCCCTGGCGCGTTTAATAGAATGGAAGATGTCGAACCTCCAAATACGGCACCATAATAAACACCTGCCATCATGACCAACGCCAACGTAGGATCCATTCCATACGTAATCGGGATCATAATGGCAATGGCACTGATCGGTCCCAATCCTGGAAGCATCCCGATAAACGTACCGACGAATACACCAATCAAAACGAACATGATTCCTTCAAAACTTAACGCAACCTGAAAACCGGTTGCTATTCCATCAAGTGCACCCATTATATCCCTCCTTTAAAATGGCAGAATCCCTGCTGGCAATCTGATTTGTAGTAAATAAACGAAAATGCTATACAATGCGACTGGAAATACAATCGACACAATGGCATTCACCAAATGTTTTTTATACCCTAAGTACCATGTGCATGTGAATACAAAAAGGATTGTCGTCAGGATAAAGCCCAACGCTTCAAATAATGTAATGTATAAAAAGACAAGTACGAAAACGACCAATAAGCTGATGACATCTTTTTTTGGAATACGTCTCCTCGCCTTCTGTTCCTCCGAGTCACGATCTTTAGAGAAGAATAAACCAACTGATAAAACCAACAAAAGCCAACCCAATGCTTTAGGAATCGCATCTGCGTCGACAGGGATGTATGGATAGGTTGGTAATTGATAACTAAGAATTAAGTATATAATTGAAATTAAAGCCAAAACGATTGCAATCCGCTGATTCACATTTTTCAACACAATCAATTCCTCCTCTCATTCGATGAATAGATTCATAGTTGTCAAAAAGAATCAGAAGTCAACGGTGCTTCCGTTGACTTCCGAGAATATCAAGCTCAAACAATGGTTATTCTGCCAACAAGTCAAGTTCCTCTAATAGACCTTTTAAGTTTTCCTTTTCTTCATCCAAGAACTGTTGATATTCTTCACTGCCCATGAACATTTCGTTCCATCCGTAATTCGAACGGATATCCGCAAACGCTTCAGAGTCACTTAGCTCTTTCAATTTTTCTTCATAATAAGCGACCTGTGCATCCGTCATTCCCGCTGGCCCGAAGAAACCACGCCAGTTAATGAATACTTCATCAATGCCTTGTTCTTTTGCAGTTGGGAACTCAGACATCACTTCGCCTTCAAGTCTTTCTTCTGCCGTAACACCAAGTACGCGAATTTCTCCTGCTCTTACTTGCTCGACGACCTCACCGACACCCGTTGAGAATACATCCGCACTTCCGTTGAGAAGCTGAGTGATTCCCTCTGCATCTGGAGCAGATACGTATTTGATCTTCGTGATGTCAACGCCGGCTGCTTTCGCAAAACGGACAAACTGGATGTGGTCCATACTACCTGGTGATGACGTTCCAACAACCGTTACGCTTGAAGGATCTTCTTTCATTTGCTCGAATAATTCATTTAAGTTTTCCCACTCGGCATCTTCTCTTACAGCAAAAGCACCATAGTCAGCAATCACGTTTGCAATCGGTGTAAAATCTTCATGGCCATGATCAGATTGACCGTTTAACGGAACCAATAGAATTGGAGAAGATGATACGAATAAGTGGTGTGGATTACCTTCTTGGTTAGCGATATAAGACCAACCAATCGCTCCACCTGCACCTTCTTTATTCACAACACCAATACTTTGATCAATAATACCTTCTTCATTCAATACCTGCGCTGCCATACGAGCAGTTGTATCCCAACCGCCACCAGCACCAGCCGGAGCTACCATTTCAATATTTTGTTCAGGCGCCCACTCTCCATCAGATCCACTGTCAGCGCTTTCATTATTGTCAGCACTTTCTTCGCTGTCCTCTGATTCGGCCTGTGTTTCCTCAGCTTCCTCTCCGCCACAAGCAGCTAGAAAACCAAGTAATAAGATAAATAATGAGATTGCTAGAAACTTTTTCATTTGTCTTACCCCCATAAGATTTTTTAAAAAGTTCACATAATGTTCATTGGCAATTATGTTAGCAGGTAAAACAACCCCTTGTAACCGTTTTCAAAATAAGTGACATTGAAATCAAAAAAATAATTTTGTTCATTTTGTTCATGAGGTGGAGGTTGGTGAGCCATTTATTGGGCTGTAGGGCGCATATCTTCCAAGCGTAGGACCATTTATTTGGCTGCGGGATACATATCTTGCAAATACGAGCCCATTTATTTGGCTGCAGGGTACTATCTCCGACTAGGCGGACTATTTTTTGAGCCGTGGGGAACATATCTCCGACTAGGGGACCATTTATTCGGCATATCAATAACAGTCCGCCCACTCCCACAAACAAAAAACTCGGCTATCACAGCCGAGCCTAATCCTATATTCTCTCTGAATAGTAGCGACGTTCAGGTCTACCGACAATTCCGTATTCCAATTCGGCATGGCACTGACCGACTGAAATGAGGTATTCTAAATACCGCCGGGCAGTCGTTCGGGAGGCTCCCATTAAGTTGCCCATTTCCTCAGCGGTCACACCATTTTCTTTCTTCAGAATTCCTTTGACTTTTTTCAAGGATAGCGGATCGATTCCTTTCGGTGTCTCTTCATCCTCCGAACTAGTGTCATAACCAAAGTATTGATCGAGAAATGATTGATCGACTTCGCTCTTTTGTTCCAGTTCACGACGAAACGTCCGGTATTTCTCGACGGTTTCCATAAACCTCTCTAACGTTACAGGCTTAATGATGTAATCAAATACACCTAATTGCAGCGCCTTCTGAACAATGCCTTTTTCCGTCCCCGCGCTAATCATGATGATTCCGACCTCTGGCTTCATTTCTCGGATTTCATTGATTAAATCCGTTCCAAGGCGGTCAGGCATATAGATATCCAATAAAAGCAAATCGATATCATTGCTTTCGATCTGCTTCATTGTCTCTTCGCCAGTTAATGCCTTGAAGACGACTTCTATATCATTCATCTTAGACAAAAATTCCTCATGAATAGCTGCAATCCGATAATCATCTTCCGCAATTCCAACTCGTAGCATTTACCCCACTTCACTTTCTTGACCGCGTAAATATTTTGGCAAATAAACGGTAAACACCGTTCCTGTTTCATCACTGTTAAAACTGATTGTTCCTTGCAATTCCTCAACGATGTCCTCAACAATCGACAACCCATAGCCTCGATTCTCTGATTCTTTTGTAGAAAAGCCTCTATCGAAGATTTGTGATTGTTTTTCTAGTTCAATTCCTGGTCCATTATCGCTGACCTCAAAGATGACATCGTTGCCTAAGTCTGTCGTAAAGAAGCCAACCCTTTTTTCTTTCTGACCAGCTACGGCATCCATTGCATTATCAAACAAGTTCCCTAAAATGGTCACCAGCTTCGATGCTGTCAAATGCTCAGGCAGACGGCTCAACGAACTATTTTCATCGACCGTAAAATCGATTTTTTTCTCAGATGCCTTACCCAATTTACCCAAGAGAATAGCTTGGACGGGTTCATCTTTGATATTATCGATCAGGCTTTTTGTTTGTTGCTGGTGAAAATAGGATTCTTCTTGAATCAAATCGATCGCTTCTTGGTAATGACCTAGCTGAAGTAACCCCGACAAGACATACAGTTTATTCGTAAACTCATGCGTTTGGGCCCTTAAGTCTTCTGAGTAACTCTTCACTTCAGAAAGCGTATTGATCATTTGCTGAAGTTCAGTTTTGTCCCTAAAGCTGGCGACGACTCCGACCACCTCACCATTTTCATATAGTGGTGTGCGATTGACGATAAAGTGCCGATCTCTCCACGTAATCTCCTCATCAATATCTGGTTCACCACCTTGCAATACCTCTTGCATCTTCGTATTGGGAAGAACATCATCAATATGTCTATGTTTTGCACGTTCGTCGAGCCCAAGCATCTGTCGGGCTGAGTGGTTCAAAATGGTAATCATCCCTTGCTCATCGACTGCAATGATTCCTTCTTTGACAGATCGAAGCACTGCCTTTCGATCTCGGTATAAACTGACAATCTCATGTGGTTCCAGTCCCAGGATGTCTTTTCGGATACTTTTCGTCAAAAAGATACCACCAATTGCACCGAGAACAAGCATGATGACCGATAAGATGAATAATTCTTTCAATCGGTCAAAAATCATCCCTTGAATATCTTCAATCATAAAACCAACGGAAACAATACCGATAATGTCTCCACTTTCACTAAAAATCGGTGCCTTCCCGCGTAACGATGGGCCTAGTGATCCGACTGCTTCGGATTTATAATACTCGCCATCAATCAATGCTTGATCATTATCGCCACCCACCATTTTCTTACCGATTTTGTTCTCGTCTGGATGGGCGACACGAATGCTATTAGTGTCACCGACTACAATAAATTCGGACCCGACCTTCTCCCTGATACTTTCAGCAATGGGCTGAATGGTTTCAGAAGGATTCTCGTCATCAAATGCATCAATCACTTCCGGCATCAATGAAATCGATGTCGCAACATCCAGTGCACGCTGCCCGACATGATCTTTCACCTGATTCCATTCCATATAGGAGGAGATTGCCGTAATAGAAAAAGTGACCAAAAACAATAGTGAAATAACCAACGTCAAAATCTTTGTTTGTAATGAAAATTTTCTGGCCATAAGCGTCGTTCCTTCCGTCACTCTACTACCCATAGAATAACATGGAAGATCAGTATTTTGTGAGGTCGTTTTGTGAGTTTCTATCTTTCTTTGAAGGGAGTAAACTCAACTCTCCAAGTTAAGACCACATAACCAACCCCATATTCCAAAATCATGTTATTCTTAAAATAGGTGATTAACGATGTCACAAACAATAACAAAATTGCTGGCCGGAATTTTATTTGCGTTACTTTTCATTCGCATACTGAGTTCACGTTTTAATGTTCCTGATGTCTTGTATTATCTCATCGGGTTCATCTTTCTGTTGACGATTTCATTTACCTATTGGAAAGATCGAAAAGTGGCGCTCAGCCTTTTCGTATTGGTCCTTGCACTGGTAACCGGTGCGATGGCCATCCTTTCCATACTCTAGACACAAAAAACCCTTGGACAACTCATGTAAATGAATTGTTCAAGGGTTTTATCAATCAAGCTAATCAATAAACAGCTCGACCGGGAATAAAATCAAATCTGGAATGTACGTTACGATCAACAATACAATCAACAATACACCGACCTGTGGAAATAGGTATTTGAACATTTTCGGTACGGTGATTTTTGCAATGGAGGATGTAACGAACAGACATACTCCAAGTGGCGGCGTAACCATTCCAATCGTCAAGTTAACCGCAAGGACGATACCAAAGTGGATTGGATCGATTCCTGCTGCCAACGCCAACGGTAAGAATAGTGGTGTAAAGATCGAAACCGCACTGATTGTATCGATAAAGGTCCCTGCAATCAATAGAATCACGTTAATCAATAACAGGAGTAAGAATGGATTATCTGCGACTGGTCCAAGCATATCCAATAGCTGGTTCGGAATCGAGTTAAAGGATAAGAACCAGATAAACAAGGATGCGTTACCAATCAAAAAGATAATCGTTGCTGTTGTTTTGGCCGTCTGAAGAAGAATCGGCCAAAAGTCTTTAATCGTAATCTCTTTATAGACGAACATACCGATGATGATCGCATAGACGACCGCAATTACACCGGACTCTGTTGCCGTAAAAATTCCACTGACAATCCCGCCGATGATGATGACTGGCATAATCAGCGCCAATACCGCATCTTTTGCACCGACCATGATTTCTTTAAAGGTTGCTCTACGGTCGCTCGCACGGTAGCCTTCTTTTTTACCAACATAGTAGCTGTAAACCATCAGTCCAAGTCCCATCAGGATTCCCGGAAGTACTCCGGCGATAAATAAGTCCCCAATGGATACACTGGCAATGACTCCGTATAGGATGAGCACGATACTCGGTGGAATGATCGGTCCAATCGTGGAAGAGGTTGCAACGATACTCGCTGAGAACCGTTTGTCGTAACCTTCCTTGTTCATCGCCGGAATCATCATTCCCCCAATTGCCGCCGCTGCAGCAATTGCCGTTCCTGTCAATGCAGAGAAGAACATACTCGCCAAAATAACAACCATCGCAAGCCCACCTGGTAGTGGACCGACTAATGTTTTGGAGAAATTGATCAGTCGTTTGGAAATTCCACCTTGGGTCATCAGCTCACCAGCTAAGATGAAAAGCGGCACTGCGACTAATGTAAAGTTGTTGATTCCACTAAAAATTCGTCTTGGAACATTAATCAAAAGGTCTGGATCAGATAAAAGTACACCAAATATGGTTACGGACCCTAGTGCAAAGGCAATCGGTGTTCCAAGAAGTATTAGTACGAATAGTACTACAATTAACCATATCATGAGAACACCTTCCTAACGTGATAATATGCCATAAATACTGCACTGATCGGCAGTGCCATGTAGACGTATGCCATTTTTACCGGTAACATACTCATTGTTTGTCCTGACCTTAAGTTGTTTTGGACAAGTTCCATCCCATAGTAAAACAGAACAACAATCAATGCACCGACCACAATGAACTCTATTGTTTTGAAAATAAATCGTATAGCATTCGGTAGCTTTTCAAATAATTCAACCTTCAAATGTTCTCCATTTCGGATCGCCAAAGCTGCACCAAAAAGGATACTATAAACAAACGCGATCATTAAAGCTTCCTGAGACCAGGTCAGCGGTTGGTTGAGGACATATCTGAAAATTACTTGCAAGAAAGTAATAATGACTACAGATCCTAAACATAACGTAATCACTACTTCAAGTAATTTTCCGATGATAGCGTCCAGGCGTTTGAGTGCAGTCATGTCAATCACCCTCACTTTAAATCAGAATACCCGGGAGAGAGTACGCTCCCGGGCTCATCCATTCTAGTTGTTGTTTTCAATTCGTTCGATTAGATCTTGAGGAACTTCGTCAACTGCGTTTTTCACATCGCTCGTCGCTTCTCTAAAGGCAGCACGATCTGGCTCAGTGATGGTTACCCCTTCATCTTCAAGCATTTGAATGATTTCTTCTTCTTTTTCAGCCAACATTTCTCTGTGGTACTCAGATGTTTCTTGAGTAGCTTCTTGAACAGCTTGTTGATGCTCTTCACTCAACTCATTCCACGTATCCAAGTTCATGACAGTGATCGCTGGGTTATACGTGTGACCTGTCAATGAAATATATTGCTGTACTTCATAGAATTTCATTGAATCAATCGTCGGAAGTGGGTTTTCTTGTCCATCGACGACACCTTGGTCAAGTGCAGAGTACAATTCATTAAAGTCTACAGGCGTCGGGCTCGCACCAATTGCTCTCATGTGCTCTTCCCAAACTGGTGAAGGCTGCACACGGATTTGTAGGCCTTCTGCATCTTCAGGTGTTACGATTTCAGTTGAGTTGTTAGACAAGTGTCTGAAACCGATTTCCCACCAGCCCAAACCTTTCATGTTATGCTCTTCTGCTAAAGCTAGTAGCTCGTCACCAATTTCTCCATCTAAAGTGCTATAAGCATGATCACGGTCTTCAAACAAATATGGAATACCGAATACGTTCATTTCAGGAACCGTATTTGAGAAGTTACTGTCTGGTGCAACCGTTGTCATTTCAAGGGAACCATCCATTACTTGCTCCACGGCTTCCCCTTCACCACCAAGTGTTGCGTTCGGGTGAATTTCAACTGTGATTTCTCCGTCTGTTTTCTCTTCTACCAATTCTTTAAACTTCTCAGAAGCTGTGTGATACTGGTGTGTTTCAGATCCTGTGTGTGCCAATTTCAATGTGACTGAGTCCCCAGACCCTCCGTTACCTGATCCTTCTGAGTCTGAACCACATGCAACAAGTGCTGTCATCAATAGTACAAGCAATGCACTGAATAGAACCTTCTTCATGTTTACATTCTCCTTTTTTCTCTTTTTTTATTTTTAAAAATACAACCATCTCTTTGGCCAAGGATATAAGGCTCCTTGGAAT
>CALGNY010000094.1 GCA_937958375.1 uncultured Bacillaceae bacterium | reverse complement strand
TTTGTTCCGTTTCGTAAGATATGTAATCACTTGGTAGACTTGAGTCATCTAATGGATTTCCCAACCCATCCAACACTTTCCCGACTAACCCAATGCTTGCCTTCACCGTTAATGAGCGATTAAGTGACTCTACCAAACTACCAGGTCCGATTTGATTCATCTGTTCATATGGCATCAATAGCACATGTTCATTCTGAAAGCCGACGACCTCAGCCAAAATCGGATGGTTCGGGTTCGTTCCTGTATGTATGTAACAAACTTCTCCGATGCTTACTTCAGGTCCTTTCGATTCAATCAACAGACCGACATTTCGGTACACTTTTCCGTAACGGACAATCGGATCGATGCTATTCAATTCTTGTACTAATCGTTCAACCTTCACCTACTGATTCTCCTTCACAAGCTTGATCAACCCTTCTTTGATCCGATTTAGTTGGGTATCAAGACTGGCATCAATTTTTCCAAACGGTGACTCGATCATACAAGCATTTACCGATAGATCTTGATTGGAATAAATACTGAGTTGGCCTTTCCCCGATAAAATACTCTCCAAGTCAGTTCGGTGGTTGCTGACTTGTTCGTAGGCGCTCGGGTGAACATATAGATGAACTTCCGGTTGTTCAGAAACTTCAAGGATTGAGTCCTTTACGAGCTGTATGAACGCATCGTCATCTTCTTCAAAGGTTCGATTGATAATTTTTTCTGCAATTTTGACCGATAACATTAAAATATCTTCTTCAGCATCTGCTAGCTTCTTCCGGTAATCCGCTTTCGTGCGTTCAACCACTTCGTTTGCTTCTTGAATAATAGGTGAATACTCATTCTTGGCTTTTGCCAGTCCATCTTCATAGCCTTGTTGAAATCCTGTTGCTTTAGCATCTTCGTGGGCTTGTTCAATGGAACGCTGTGCGTTTTCCTGTGTTTGCTGTGCTTCCTGCTCTGCTTGGCGGAGAAGCTGCTCAGCTTGCTCTTTGGCAGTCGATAAAACATCCTCAGCCAAGGCACTCCGATCTTCCTCTGAAGAAAAATCGGAATGACTTTCACTTTCTGGACTTGGATGTTCGATCGGATGCAGCTTAATCGGTTTTTCTTTTAATTCTTTTTCAGCTGAATACCGGTAAATATTAGACAATGATGTCATCTCCTCCACCACGAGCAATTACAATTTCACCCATATCCTCCAAGCGACGAATGGTTCCGACAATGCGCGTCTGTGCTTCTTCAACATCTTTAAGTCGAACAGGACCCATGTACTCCATTTCGTCTTTGATGGTTTCAGCCATACGTTGCGACATATTCTGGAAGATCAAATCTTTCACTTCTTCGCTGGATACCTTCAGTGCCAAAATGAGATCCTGATTTTCTACATCGCGAATGACACGTTGAATCGCTCGATTATCGAGCGTCACGATATCTTCAAAGACAAACATCCGGGTTTTGATTTCTTCAGCCAAATCCGGGTCTCTGATTTCCATTTCATCCAAAATGGTCCGCTCCGTCGATCGATCGACACCATTCAAAATATGCACGATTGCTTCAACCCCACCCGTTTCGGTGTAATCTTGTGTAACAGTGGAAGAAAGGTTTTTTTCCAATAGCTGTTCCACCTCACTGATGACTTCCGGTGATGCGGAATCCATAATTGCAATCCTTCTGGCGATATCCGCCTGCATATCTTCCGGTAATTCAGATAAAATCTGGGCTGCCTGTTCAGACTCCAAATACGATAAAACTAGTGCAATCGTTTGTGGATGTTCATGTTGGATAAAATTATAAATTTGTGTCGGATCCGCTTTGCGTGCAAAATCAAACGGCCGTACTTGAAGCGATGAAGTCAAACGCGAGATGATTTTCGATGCTTCATTTTCACCCAATGCTTTCTCAAGGACTGTTTTCGCATAACCAATCCCACCTTGTGAGATATAGTTTTGAGCTAATGCAATCTGATGGAACTGGTCTAAAATCTCTTCTTTTTGCGATGGATCCACTTTTTTGACTGAGGAAATCTCCAATGTCAATTGCTCGATCTCTTCTTCCGTCAAATGCTTATACACCTGTGCAGAAACATCCGGACCTAAGGAGATTAACAATGCAGCGGCTTTTTGTTTCCCAGTCAATTCTTTTCTCTGCGTTGCCATATGAAATCCCCCCTAATCCTCTGAAATCCAGCTTCTCAGCAGCTTAGCGAATTCATCTGGCTGATCTTTGGCCAGTTGTTCAAGCTGCTTCCGCTTTGCCGTTGATTCCGTTTGCTTCTCTTCAATTTTGAAATCCTCTAAATCCGGAATTTCTTCTTCCTCATACACCTCTTCAATCACTTGCTCGTCTTCTCTTCTGTTTCTGAACAACAAGAAAAGCAGAAGAATGATGGCTAACAGAAGAATTCCGCCAACAATGTATAGCCATGTAGGAATGGCAACTTGTGGTGCGTCGAATTCTCCTTGTCTAGAAAACTCTTGGAAGACGACCGAAATATTTTCTAATGGTTCTTCGACTTCAACCGAAGAGGAAATGGATGTATTGACGATCGAAGACAAAATCGAATGGATGTCTTCTTCAACAGCCGCTTGTTCTGCCGCACTCAATACAACAGCTTCTCCGTCTTCTACCGTTGAATTATCGACAGCTACTTGAATACCGATATCCCTTATTTCATAAGGACTTTCAACAATTTCTCTTTGGATCCGATTAAATTCATTATTGATCGTTTCGCGTACCATCTCGTATTCAGATTGGCCTTGGCCTTCTTCAACTCCTTGAAGTTCCGGAATATCCGTTTCCCCTTCAACGAGTGGAGCCCCGTCTTCACCTGTATAGGTTTCTGTAATCCGATCGACACTGACAGGTAATCCTTCCATGTTTTCCAAGTCAACGGGTTCAACGAGCTCTTCCATCCGATTTTCTTTTGTGAAGTCAATGTCTGTCGTTACCGAAACGACGACTTTGTCTTGACCGACCATCGTGCCAAGCATTCGTTGTACCCGACGTTGCAAGTCTTTTTCTACTTGCTCTTTGATTTCCTGATTTTGAACATATGTATTTCCATAATCATTTGTCGAATTATTTATGTCTAAATAGTTAAAGTTTTGGTCCATGATGACGATATTATCAGTAGGGAGGTTCGGAACGGCTTTGGAAACCAAATGATACAGTCCTCTCACTTGGCTTTCTGTAAAGTTATATCCGAAATCAGTCTCCAATACGATGGACGCAGATGATTCCTGCGTCTCTTCCCCTACAAATATGGTTTCTCTTGAACGGTTAATCAATACTTTTGCCCGATTGATCCCGTCGATGTTTTCGATGAGTGTCGCGAGTTCAGTCTGCAGTGCATCCACTTCAATGATCTGCCGTTCTTCATCGGTCATGCCCCATGAAGCATTTTCCGAGAAGAAAGAGTAATCAATATTGCCGCTGTTCGGGATTCCTTGAGAAGCAAAATCAACGAGCAGGTCATCTGATTGTTCTTCAGGCACGAGGATGGAAGTACCGCCATCAGCGATGTCATAACTCACACCTCGTTCATCCAGTTCAGCTTTCAATTGTCCGATCTCTTGCTGTGATAGGTTGCTATATAAAGGAACCATGTTCGTGGATGTCAGCATATATGTAAGAATAATTATGAGAATAATGAGTGCTGCAATTCCGCCGATCACGCCATAACGCTGTGATTTTGAGCTACTCTTCCACTTCTCGGTCAACTGCTCGCGAAAGCGTTGAATGGTTTGATTCATTATAGTCCCCCAACTTCCATATATCTTTCTATCTATCCTGGTTAGATTTTACTTAGACGTTGCTATGTCTGATTGCTAGATTTGCATTCGCATAATTTCACGATAAGCTTCGATGACTTTGTTTTGAATCTCTGTCGCAGCTTGTAACGTGACGCCAGCTTTTTGTGCAGTGATCATGACATCATGTAATTCAACGTCTTCGCCACGTGCTAATTGGTTTGTTTTGACATCCGATTGTTTTTGTAACTCATTCACATGGTTTATCGCATCTTTCAATTGTGAAGAGAAATCTGACCGAGCTTCTGCTGCCGTCACATCATTTTGTTTATGTATGTTATTCGTCAGTTTAAATGGGCTATTCGACTGTTGCAGGGCCGATAATTGTATAGGATCCATCTGCTACCCTCCTATTTTCCGATTTCCAATGATTTCATTAAGATACCTTTCGAAGCATTCAATGCCGTCACATTGGCCTCATAAGAACGGGTGGAAGTCATCATGCCTAGCATTTCCTTGAGCGGATCTACATTCGGCATCATAACGTAGCCATCATCATTTGCATCCGGATGATTGGGATCGTAGACCGGTTCAAATGGTGCTTGATCTTCTGTTACTGAACGAATGGAGACGCCTTGGCCCACACCATTTCTATGATTCCCGATTGCTTGGTGCAAGAAATTCCCGAAAGGTTGACCTTTTGCTTCCTGGCTGACCAACTTGCGGCGGTATGGCTCCCACTCACCATCTTCGTTCATGCTTGCCCTTGTCGTATGTTGGTTGGCAATATTCGCAGCATGGACATCCATCTTGAAACGGTTCGCAGTCAGCGCACTGCCACTAATGTTCATTCCATCAAACATACCCACGATTACCTACCTCCTCCAAGCACCGTACGAAGAGAATTGAATTTCCCATTGATTCTCTCGGTCAATGCTTCATAGTATAATTGGTTTTTGGAAAGCTCAGCCATTTCCTTATCCAAATCGACACTGTTTCCGTTATGGTTATATGTAATTCCTCTGTTTTCAGTTATGTTGATTCGAGCTTGACGGTTTTCAAACGGAATATGTTTTTCATGTGTCAACTTTTGATCGAACTTCAGCATCTCCTCATCCAATTGGGATTGGAAGGAGACTTTTTTCGCCTTATAATTCGGCGTGTCGACATTGGCAATATTATTTGCGATGACTTTGTTTTTCGTCGATGCATAATCAAGACCGTGTGTCAGATTATTAAATGTCGTGTTATTAAATAAATTCATCGTTCACCCCTCCCATAAGAATAAGGTATCTGATAATTCCAAAAAATTCAACAGAATATTTCAAATCGATGACTTTATTATTACATATTTCGCTATATAAAGACATATCCCGTCCAAAACTTTCCTACTTTTAAAGAAAAATTGAACCAAAAGTTCTATAAAAATATGTTTAATTACGAAATGAAACGGTTATATTGTTAGATTGTTTGGTTATTGATGGCAGATTGTACAAAGGATTATTTGTTTTGCTTACAAAAGTTTTACCGATTTACACTAGTACACAAATAATTTAGGTGAACACACATAGTTTTAGATTTAACCCACATAATTTCAAAATGAACCCGCATGATTTCAAAATGGACCCACATAATTTCAAAATGAACACACATGGTTTAAAAATGAACCCACAAGCTTTCGAACAAGCACACAAGACCAGCTGATTAACCCACAAGACATAGAAGCATTTGTTGAGATTCGTCTCTTCTTTTTTCCTATTGCATTCCAAAATAATCACAATCTATACAAATCAGGCCACAAAAAAAGTCCCGAGCCAATTGCCCGGAACTTTCATTCAATGTTGATTACATTGTCTTCTTTTCGAGTTCTTCTAGGAACTTATCATTCAGTACTTTGATGTACGTACCTTTCATACCCAATGATCTAGATTCGATTACGCCTGCGCTTTCAAGCTTACGCAATGCGTTTACGATGACGGACCGGGTAATGCCCACTCGGTCGGCAATTTTACTGGCTACCAACAAACCTTCTTTTCCGTCTAGCTCTTTGAAAATGTGCTCGATCGCTTCCAATTCACTGTAGGATAGTGAATTGATCGCCATTTGCACTACCGCTTTGCTTCGTGCTTCTTCTTCGATTTCTTCGGCTTTTTGATGCAAGATTTCCATTCCTACAACGGTTGCACCATATTCTCCGAGCAACAAGTCATCTTCCTCAAACGACTCTTCCACACGCGCAAGAATCAATGTACCCAATCGCTCTGCACCGCCTAAAATAGGTACGATTGTGGTTAACCCTTTGCTGAATAAGTCTTTGTTTTCTACCGGGAAAGCGGTGTATTCACTGTTGATATCAATGTTTGACGTAGTTTCATCGATATTGAATAGATTTTTCGTATACTCTTCAGGGAATTGTCTTTCTTCAAGCATTTGTTTCATACGAGAATTTTCAATTTCCTGTTTGATGGCATAGCCCAGCAGCTTTCCTTTTCTGCTTAAGACGTATACGTTACTGTCAATGACATCCTTCAGTGTTCCAGCCATATCGTTGAAGTTCACCGCATTACCTTGCGTCTTCTGTAGCATCTTGTTGATGACTCGTGTTCTTTCCAATAATGTTTTCATATTACATCCTCCTAATTTTTTATAAGATAAACTGTGATAAGTCTTTATTTTTAACAATGGATGTTAATTTTTCATCCACGTAATTCTTCGTTATTTCAATCGTTTCCATCGTGATGTCTGGCGCTTCGAATGATAAATCTTCCAGTAATTTTTCCATAATGGTATGGAGTCTTCTTGCCCCGATATTATCGGTTTCTTGGTTTACTTCATAGGCAATTTCGGCGATCCGTTCAATCGCTTCATCTGTGAATTCCAACCGAATGTCTTCTGTCTGAAGTAATGCGGCATATTGTTTGATCAACGCGTTTGATGGTTCTTTCAGGATATTCACAAAATCACTGATCGCCAGCTTGTTCAGCTCAACGCGAATCGGAAATCTTCCCTGCAACTCAGGAATCAGATCAGAAGGCTTGGCCATGTGGAATGCCCCAGCTGAGATAAATAGCATGTAATCTGTTTTGACCGATCCGTATTTCGTCACAATCGTAGAACCTTCCACAATCGGTAGGATATCTCGTTGGACGCCTTCTCGGGAAACACCAGCTTGGTTGTCGTCTTTCCCACAAACTTTGTCAATTTCATCAAGAAAAATAATCCCAGATTGTTCAGCCAGTTCAATCGCTTTCTGATGAACTTCATCCATATCGATGAGTTTCTGTGCTTCTTCATGGGTTAAGATTTCGCGAGCTTCTCGAACTGGCAAACGGCGTTTTTTCTTTTTCTTCGGCATCAGTTGACTGAAAGCATCCTGCATATTCATTCCCATTTGCTCCATGCCAGAGCCTTGCAGCATATCAAACATGGAAGGGTTTTGTTCATCGACTTCAACCGTGACCATTTGGTCTTCCAGTTCGCCCAACTCGAGTTGATGTTTAATGCGTCTGCGTTTATCTTCAATCTCTGAGTTGGCGTCGTCTTGTTCTTGCTCTTCTTGGTTTTGCTGTTGGTTGAATAACATCTCAAATGGGTTGGACATAGATGATTTTTTCTTTTTCTCAGGTACGATCAATTTCACCAACCGTTGATTCGCCTGTTTGCGTGCTTCGGTTTGAACACCTTGCATTTTTTCTTCCTTTACCATCCGAACGCTCACATCAACTAAATCACGAACCATTGATTCAACATCCCGTCCGACGTAACCGACTTCTGTGAATTTGGTCGCTTCGACTTTGATGAACGGGGCATTCACCAGCTTGGCCAAACGACGGGCCAATTCTGTCTTCCCAACCCCTGTCGGTCCAATCATCAGAATGTTCTTCGGGACGATTTCTTCTCGTAGATCGTCCGGTAAATGCATTCGCCGGTAACGGTTTCGAAGCGCGACTGCCAATGCTTTTTTGGCGTCTTCTTGACCGATGATGTATTGATTTAATTGATGGACAATTTCTTTTGGCGTAGCAGACTTACTCATTCACTCATTCTCCTTTTTCGCCAAGTGTTTCTACAATAATCTGATCATTTGTATAAACACAAATTTCACTGGCAATCTCCAATGATGCTTTCGCGATGTCTTTTGCACTTTCCATACTTCCATATCGTTTCAGAGCTCGCCCTGCACTGAGTGCAAAGTTCCCGCCTGAACCAATCGCCAATATGTCATCATCCGGCTCGATGACTTCCCCTGTGCCGGAAACGAGTAACATATCATTCAAGTCCATGACAATCAGCATCGCTTCAAGCTTGCGAAGTACCTTGTCACTCCGCCACTCTTTTGCCAATTCGACCGCTGACCGTTGTAAGTTACCATCATATTTTTCGAGATAAGCTTCGAATTTTTCGAATAAGGTAAATGCATCGGCAACTGAACCTGCAAATCCTGCTAGTACCTTTCCATTATGTAATTTTCTCACTTTACGGGCCGTATGTTTCATGACGACTGCATTGCCAAGTGTCACTTGACCATCGCCACTCATCGCAGCCTCGCCGTTTTGTCGTATCGCAAAAATCGTTGTTGCGTGAAATTCTTGTGACAATCTCATCACTCCTATCGGTGTTATGCTCTTGGATGTGCACGATCATAGATTTGCTTCAAATAATCCTTTGTGACATGCGTATAGACTTGCGTGGATGACAAGCTTTCGTGACCGAGTAATTCTTGAACAGAACGCATATCTGCACCCTCATTCAACAGATGCGTTGCAAATGTATGTCTAAGCTTATGCGGATGAATCTTTGACGTCAGCGCGGCTTTTTCAAGCATCCGGTTCAAAATATAATTGATACCGCGAGTCGTAATCGGTTGTCCCCGATGATTCAAAAACAAGTACTCAGATTCTTCGTCGGCCTTCTTAGCCAACTCCGGCCGGCCTACATCCAAGTATTTCCTTAATTCATTTTCTGCAAACACACCAAACGGAACGTAACGCTGCTTGCGGCCTTTTCCGAAGACGAGAACCATTCCAGCTGTGAAATCGACATCGGTCACCTTCAACTCCACTAATTCATTCACCCGAATACCTGTTGCGTAGAAAAGCTCAAGAATCGCTTTGTTTCGTTGACTGATCGGTGTTTGTCCATCTTCCACCTCGAATAATCTCTCAATTTCTTCCGTGTAGAAAAACTGCGGTATTTTTTTATCTAATTTCGGCATGGAAACATACAAGAATGGGTTTTGATCGACGATTCCTTCCAATTCCAAATAATTAAAGAAGGCACGTAAGCTGGATAATTTTCTTGAAACGGAAGTGCGCGATATTTGATTTCGGTAAAGCTCAGTTAAATATAGACGGATTTCTACATGTGAAATGTCACTTACGCTCGTAATTGACTCACGAGCCAAAAATTCCTCAAACTGATTCAGGTCACTTAGGTAGTGACGAATCGTAAGCGACGAGGAGTTTTTTTCGACGGCCAAATAATTCTTGAATTCATTCTTCCATTGATTGATTACCAAAAATTACCCTCTCCTCTACTGATCCGTCTAAATCTTATCAAATTTTTCGAAATACTTCAACAATTTTAATAACTTAGACACAAATTTGTTATAAATTAAATGCAAGGTCTACAAAAAATTAGGTATCGAGTCCTATTTTTGAAACTGTACTAAAGAAAACCTGATAACTCGAGCCCACTTGTAATCAGTAACAGAATCAATTATGATGTAAAGACAAAAACCTTACCACTGAGCTATTTTAAAGGAATGGGAATTGTGTGTCAATTTAAACAACTGCTCTACATACACTTTTCACAATTTAGATAAAATTTAATCACAAATCCGACTTATTTTAAAAAATAGGAATTAATAACCATTTTCCACTCCACCATACACCTGATAAATCTCAGTCCACATAAAAAATCTGTTCGACCGACACATAGTAGATCGAACAGATTTCTTTATTTTTGTGGAGCTTCTTCATAATCACAATTGGTACAAGTGACTTGTGTTCCTTTTTTCTTCTTTTTTTCGACGAGTAGTGAGTCACATTTCGGACAAGGTCGGTCAATTGGTTTATCCCACGAAACGAAGTCACATTCTGGAAAAAGATCACAACCATAGAATATTCGTCGTTTCTTACTTTTTCGCTCGACTACCTGTCCTTCCTTACATTTCGGGCAGGTGACACCGATTTCATTTAAGATTGGTTTGGTGTTTCTGCAGTCCGGGAAGTTTGAACAGGCCAAAAACTTACCATAACGACCCATTTTATAGACCATTTCATGCCCGCATTTTTCACACGTAATGCCTGCCGGTTCGTCTTTAATTTCAACCTTTTCGATTTCTTTTTCGGCTTTTTCTAATCGTTTTTCGAATCCTTCATAGAATTCACCGATGACTTTCCGCCATTCCCGATCGCCTTCTTCAATATCATCCAGGTCATTTTCCATCTTGACCGTGAACTCAACGTCTACGATTTCAGGAAAGTATTCTATCAATAAATCATTAATGATCTCACCAAGCTCTGTCGGCACAAACCGTTTATTTTCCAGTTTGACATAGCCACGTCGTTGGATCGTATCCATCGTCGGGGCAAAGGTGGATGGACGTCCGATCCCTTTTTCCTCAAGCGTTTTGACGAGTCTTGCCTCTGTATAGCGCGGCGGCGGTTGCGTGAAATGTTGATCAGGCTCGATTTGTTCGGCAGTCGCCTTGCTTCCTTCTTCCATTTCCGGAAGGAGTTTTTGTTCTTCTTTCTTCTGATCGTCGGTGCCTTCCACATAAACACGCATGAAACCTTTAAATTTGATTTGTGAACCCGTCGCCCGGAATTCCACTCGATTATTGACTAAATGGGCAGTGACCGTATCCAATACAGCTGGCGCCATTTGACTCGCGACAAACCGTTCCCAAATCAACTTGTATAATTTATATTGGTCGTTGGATAATTTGGCTTTGATATTCAGCGGTTCATTGGTTGCAGAAGTCGGGCGGATGGCTTCGTGGGCATCCTGCGTTTTTTGTTGTGATTTTTTGGCTTTAGATTTTCCTAAATATTCTTTTCCATATTTCTTCTCGATCAACTCAGCCGCTTCTGCCTTTGCCGTATCGGAAATTCGCGTGGAATCTGTACGCATATACGTAATCAACCCAGTAATCCCATCGCGTCCACCAAGGTCTATCCCTTCATATAATTGCTGCGCGATCATCATCGTCTTCTTCGCACGGAAATTCAATTTCCGGAATGCTTCTTGCTGCAAGGATGAAGTCGTGAACGGAACCGATGGATTTCTGCGTCGTTCGCGTTTATTGACTTGATCGACCGTGAAATCCTTTCCTTCCAGTTGACCAAGAATTTTATCGACGTCTTCTTTAGATTTTAGTTCTTTCTTTTTTCCATCCAATCCATAAAATTTCGCTTCGAAGGTCTCTCCTTGGTGCTTAAAGTCGGCTTGGATCGACCAATATTCTTCTGGTTTGAAATTTTTGATTTCATTTTCCCGATCGATGACCAACTTGACGGCAACTGACTGAACACGTCCTGCACTTAATCCTTTTTTGATTTTTTTCCAAAGTAACGGACTGATATTGTAACCGACAAGTCGATCGAGTACTCTTCTTGCTTGCTGGGCATTGACCAAATCCATATTGATGGAACGTGGCTCTTTGAACGAGTCTTTGACTGCGTCTTTTGTGATTTCATTGAAAACGACCCGACAGGATGTATCTTCTTCAATGCCGAGACTATGTGCCAAGTGCCAGGCAATGGCTTCACCTTCACGATCCGGGTCGGCAGCAAGATAGACTTTCTTCGCTTTTTTAGCTGATTTTTTCAAATCATTCAAAATCGGACCCTTCCCCCGGATGGTGATATAACGTGGTTCAAAATCATTATCCACGTCGACACCCATCTGGCTTTTCGGCAAATCGATCACATGCCCCATGGAAGCTTTGACTTTATATTTTTTACCCAAATATCGTTCAATGGTTTTGGCTTTTGCTGGTGATTCAACAATGACTAAGTAATCTGACATACTTTCTTTCCTCCTACGAGGTTTATTGAGATGGGATCAGACATTTTAAGGATTTTCTGTCCTATCTGTTCGTTTCAACTTTTGTGAAGATAAATCTCATCCATTATTAAATACTTTTTACCTATTTGTCAAACCGGATTTTAAAAGTCGTACCAATTTTTGCTCAAATCATATGCTTTTTAATCCGATCGAAGACCATGAATTGAGAAGGTCTTCGGGTTTTGCAACTGGAGTCGCTCCCTCCTGCAAAAGCTTAAGGCATCCGGCAGCTTCAGGCAAGAAAATTGAATCAGGAACAACGAAAACTTCTTTTCCCTGCTCGAGTGCTTGGTCAGCTGTGATCATCGTTCCGCTTTTGATCGCTGCTTCGATGATTAATGTTGCTTGGCTAAGTCCGCTGATGATTCGATTCCTTTCGGGAAATTGCCACCGTTGTGGTTTTGTTTCTGGAGGATATTCGGTTACTAATAGTCCTTCCTTTTCAATGGCTTGATATAAACCTACATGAGAAGCAGGATAAATATGATTAAAACCGAATGCCAATACAGCAATGGTTTTCCCTTTTTCCTCCAGGGTAATGCGGTGACTCATACTATCGATTCCATATGCGAGTCCGCTAACGATTGAAATGTCATGGTGAATCAGTGGGGGAAGCAAGAAGTCAATTTTCTTTTTTGCATTGGGAGAAGGTTTCCGTGAACCGATGACACTTAACAGATGATGTTTCAGTAACTCACGATTTCCTCGGGTATATAAAATTAACGGTGGATCTGGAATGGAAGCTAATGAGGTCGGATAATCCTCGTCATAGATGGTTAATGGATTTAATGAAAAAAAGCGATTTTCATGATGTTTCCGCATAGGAGTATGGGAAAGATATTGTTGAAGTGACTTGGCTATGGGTAGAGGCAGAGAAAAATAACGAGATAATTCATTTCCTTCCAATTGCCGGATTCGTGTCAACTGTGGGTCGATCAATAAATAGTTTTGCACCTTTTTACGTGTCATTTTCGGAAATGACATTAAATGAAAGAGCTCGAGAGAAGAATGAATGGACATTGAGGGAATCACTCCTTGGATTAATAGTGGTGAGATTGATAGGTTAAGCTTAGTGATGGTATAGGGGTTCGTGATTATGGTCGTTTTTTAGTGTGGATTTTATCGGTTTTTTCGTGATTATTTTCGCTTCGCTTAGGGGTATAAATAACGCCTATAAGACAATAAGCAATGATTTTCCACTTGTTCAGGGTTATAGACACATGTTTGGGCACATAAACTAGATTTATTTTATCAAACTCGTGGCTCGGGCTAAGTTTGGGCACATAAACTAGGTTTATTTCACCGAACTCGAGGCTCTGGCCAAGTTTGAGCACATAAACTAAATTTATTTCACTGAACTCGAGAACCCGCCAAAGTTCGAGCAAATAAGCAGGTTTTATTTCATCAAAATCAAGGCCCCGCCCAAGTTCGAGCAAATAAGCGACACTTTTTTCATCAAACTCACAATTCAAGCAAAGATAAAGCACATAACCAGGATTTAATCACCATCCCAAAAGAAAAATTAAAATGAGAAGGTGGAATGGCAAATGGTTCTATAAGACAATACAAAAGCTTTTCCCGCCCGTTCAGGGGTATAGACACATTCGGACTTTCCGGGAATAATGTTTGCTCGTTCAGGGATAGACTTTTCTTCAGATAAATGAATATCCAACAACTAACTGAGGTTTGATCATGAGAAGTTATTTGGGAAGGGATAAAAGGGATAATAAAGTTCGAGTCCAGGTGGTCGCACCCGGACTCGAGCTCTACCATTTAATGTGTTTTACATTTTTCAGCTAAGCCTTTTTCTTTAAGAAGTTCGATCATCGTTTCGCCAATGTCTGCAGGTGTGTCTGCCACTGCGATTCCAGCTTCTCTCATGACACGGATTTTTTCTTCAGCCGTACCTTGGCCACCAGAAATGATTGCACCTGCGTGACCCATCCGTTTTCCTGGAGGCGCTGTAGCACCACCGATGAAGCCGACGACAGGTTTTGTCATATTTTCTTTCACCCATTCAGCTGCTTCTTCCTCAGCTGTTCCTCCGATTTCACCGATCATGACAACCGCTTCCGTTTCTGGGTCTTCATTGAAGGCTTTCAAAACATCGATGAAATTTGTACCGTTTACTGGGTCTCCACCGATTCCGACCGCAGTCGTTTGTCCATAACCTTCTGTAGAAAGTTGGTGAACGGCTTCATAAGTTAGGGTACCGGAACGGGATACGACTCCGATATGACCTTTTTTATGAATGTATCCAGGCATAATGCCGATTTTTGATTCGTCAGCTGTGATGACACCAGGGCAGTTCGGGCCAACCAAACGCGTTTTCTTACCTTCCATATACCGTTTGACTTTGACCATATCCAGTACTGGAATATGCTCAGTAATACAGATGGCAAGGTCTAATTCAGCGTCAACCGCTTCTAAAATCGCATCTGCCGCAAAAGGTGCTGGAACATAAATGACAGAAGCATTTGCGCCAGTTTCTTTCACAGCTTCTTCAACTGTGTTAAATACTGGTACACCTTCGACTTCTTGTCCACCTTTACCCGGTGACGTTCCGCCGACAATTTTCGTACCATATTCAAGCATTTGTTTTGTATGGAATAAAGCTGTTGAACCAGTAATACCTTGAACAATTACTTTTGTATCTTTATTTACATATACGCTCATGTTCGACCGTCCTTTCTTATTTGACTAGAGATACAATTTTCTGTGCACCATCAGCCATTGATTCAGCTGTAGTGATATCCAAACCTGATTCAGCCAAGATTTTCTTCCCTTGATCGACGTTGGTACCTTCCAAACGTACGACTAGTGGAATCTCCAAGCCAACTTGTTTCGTAGCTTCGACAACACCCTCAGCAATGACATCACACTTCATGATTCCACCGAAAATGTTTACGAAAATACCCTTAACATTTTGGTCGGATAAGATGATCTTGAATGCTTCCGTAACTTTCTCAGTGGTCGCGCCGCCTCCAACATCGAGGAAGTTTGCCGGTTCGCCGCCAAAGTGCTTGATGATATCCATGGTGGACATCGCCAAACCAGCACCGTTGACCATACAACCGATGTTTCCATCTAAAGCCACGTAGCTTAAGTCGTATTTGGATGCTTCGATCTCTTTTTCATCTTCTTCGTCTAAATCGCGTAGTTCTTGGATGTCTTTATGACGGTATAATGCGTTGTCATCAAAGTTCAATTTCGCATCAAGTGCCAAAACTTCACCGTCACCAGTCGTGACCAATGGGTTGATTTCAGCGATTGAACAGTCTTTTTCGACAAATAGTTGATACAGGCTAAGCATGAACTTAACAGCCTTACCGACGTATTCTTTTGGAATATTCATGTTAAAAGCAAGTCGTCTGGCCTGGAAAGGATTCAATCCTGTAACTGGATCAATCACTTCTTTGAAAATTTTCTCTGGTGTTTCAGCGGCAACTTCTTCAATCTCTGTTCCGCCTTCTTCAGAACCCATCATGACGACTTTGGAAGTCGCACGGTCCATGACAACTCCAAGATAATATTCCTTCTGGATGTCACAGCCTTCTTCGATCAATAACCGTTTAACTTCTTTACCTTCAGGGCCTGTTTGGTGAGTCACCAATGTTTTCCCAAGGATTTCATCAGCGTATTGCTTCACTTCATCCAAGTTTTTGGCAATCTTGACCCCACCAGCTTTTCCGCGTCCACCTGCGTGGATTTGGGCTTTAACGACCTTGACATCAGTCGTCAATTCTTTCGCAGCTTCGACAGCTTCATCTACTGAAAAAGCAACTTTACTATCTGGAACTGCTACATTGTACGAGCGGAAAATTTCTTTCGCTTGATACTCATGAATGTTCATGTTACATCCTCCCATCATAATATCTCTAGCATATAAGAACTCACACTGTCTTATTATACATGAAAATTGTATCATTCAAAAGAACGTTAGCCAAACGACTTGTTATTTGTCGCTTTTTGATCGACACGATAAATATAAGCGAACACTTCAGCGACGGCTTGATACAACTCTTCTGGTATGGTTTCGTTGATATTCAAGTGACCCATCAATTCGATCAGTGCGGGGTCTTCATGCACTGGAATATCCTCTGTTTCAGCCCGTTTCAATATATCCTCAGCCAATAGGCCTTGCCCTTTCGCAATCACTTTAGGAGCTGATTCGGTCTCTTCATCATAGCGCAGTGCGATCGCAGATTTTCGGTTCGGCATAAACTTTTTCATGCTTTAAAATCTATCCCCCCATGGTTCAGCGGATTTCCTGGTCGCGCCTCAACCGTTTTCGTTACCTGCTGTTTCCCGATTTCTTTTAACTGAAGACTGTGGAATATATAATCGACTTCTGTCAACCCTGCCTGCAGCTCAGACTCCAACGATTTAACAATCGACCGAATAGATTCTGGCTCTTGGTGAAAAATCGTCAAATCCACCGAACGATTGAGCACCTGCATATCCAATACAACATCATTGAGCGCAGGAAGATTTAAATAAAATAATATGCGGCACTGCTCTGGATGGATCGATCCATCCTCTTGCTTTTTTCCCTCAAAGTCCATCCACAAATCTTCGTTCAGGCCAAACATCTCTTTTGGCATTTGCATACTGAATTGGATGACATCTCGTGCGGTATCCACCGACAGATGCATCGCCTGCAAAACCTGTTGGACTTGTTGCGATGCGGATTGGATAGAATGTGAAGTCGATTGATTTTGCACTTGTTTCAGAAGTGTCAAGATACTTGGATAATCATTACTCGGTTTCTTGCCGTCCACTTGGGTCATTTCGACAAAACTCATTACTCTGGTAAAAAGTTCCCCAGGAGTATTGGAAGTTTGGGCCATCCCTGACCAAAACCGAAGTGCCCTTGCCTCTTCGCCACCCGTTTGCATAGCCAACAAGGATTGTAGGGCATTCATCACCGTCTTGCCATTTGATGATTGTAAAAAAGCAGGAAGTTCGGCTGGTCGCTCGTTTACGACCTGAATCAATTGCTGGAAGGCTTGCTGTTGCTGTGGGGTTAGTTTCGCTTGAATTTGTCCGGCCCGTTCACCTTGCAGCACATTTTGCAGCACGTGATGATTCGCCCCCTGTGTACTCCCTGCTAGAGCTTGCTGTAATGCTTGATGGACAAGCTGAAGCCCTTTTGTTTGGTTCCCGAGTTGAAAATGCCAAAGCTTTTGAATCTGTTCGATTATTTTTTCACCCGTAAACGAAAACGGGATCGATGAAATATTGAGATTCCCTTGTACAATCCGTTCCGTCGACGGCTGAAAGGAAACGGATTGTGAGTTTGCCCAAGCACGCCACTGCGAGGTCCATTCGGCAAAACTCGTCTGTTGTGGAATGATTCCTGCTTTCTGTGCGAGCTGGAATGTCGTTTGCGAACCATTTCCGACCTCTTTGATCGCCTGGAAAATAAACGAATGAAGCACCTGCTCGCTCGAGCGAGCCCCTTGCAATAATTGCAAATTAGATGCGAGTTGGACCTGTTTGACGGTTGGTTGCTGTTCGTTCATCATCAAACTGACTAAGTGTTGAATCGCATTTGAAAAGGATGTCGATTGGGAAAATCGGTGGGCAACCGATTGATAGACTTGCTCGGTCAACGGTAGATTACGTTGGATCATCTCTGCTAGTACCGATGCTCGCATGCCTAAAGAATCGTTTTTGCCCAAGCCAAACAACTGTCCAAGTGTTTCTTTAGACAGTGGGACTTGTAATCTCATCAATTGTTGAAGTACTTGTTGATCTGCCTTTGATAGTTTCAGGCCAAGCGCCTGCATCAAAACTTGAAGCCGTTCATTGGGTTGATTGGCTGGTTGATCGGATAACACCTTCATTTTGATGGCAGGAGATGTCTCCGTAACTTGCATCAAGTATCTTTGATTCGCTTCCAAAGAAGCATCCAACTGCGCCATGACCTGCGTGCCCCTCATTTGGACAAGCGCACGGTTTTGCGGGAAAAATTTCACGACTCGGCCTGGCAAGATTTGTCCCTTTTGAACGGTAAAAGGGGACGAACTTGATTTGGATGTTCGTAGTGATTGGATTAGCTGACTGATTTGACTTGATTGCATCGATGGTATCCTCCGTTATTCGATCAACTCCTTCACCGGCGAAAAACTCAGCCGATGATAAGGAGTTGTCCCAAAACTTTTTAACGCATCTAAATGCTCTTTTGTTCCATAACCCATATTTTTATCAAATCCATAATTCGGAAATTCGACAGCAAGATCTTTCATGATCCGGTCGCGCGTCACCTTTGCGACGACACTGCTTGCAGCAATCGAAATGCTTTTCGCATCGCCTTTCACAATCGCTGTCTGTGGATAATCTACGGAAGGTATTTTCATAGCATCCACCAGCAAGTGTTCAGGTGGTACCATCAATTGCTCAACGGCACGACGCATCGCTTCAAGGGAAGCCTGATGAATATTCATGAGATCGATTTCGGCTGCCCCTATTATCCCAATGCCATATGTAATCGCCTGCTCGAGAATGATTTCAAAAAATTCATCACGTTTCTTCTCACTCAGCTGCTTTGAATCATTCAACCCCAGTAAATAAAAATCTTGAGGTAACATGACGGCTGAAGCGACAACAGGCCCGGCAATCGGACCTCTTCCTACTTCGTCCACACCGGCAACCAGCGTCAATCCTTTATCATAAAGTTCTTCTTCATACCTACTCATTTGGATAAACGCATCGTGTAACTCTTTTTCTTTCAATTGCTTCCTGTCATACTGTTCCAATAATTTTTGGACGCCGGCTCGTTCATCCTGTCTGATTTCTACAAGCCATTCTTCAGATACGTCATCGCCGAATAATTTTTCTTTGACCATCGCGATGGTTAATCGTTGTGTCGTTTGTTTGGACATATCAATCACCTACTTCTTCTATCGGTCTGGTGCATTCGTTTGTTTATAACTGATCTAATGTAATTTTTCCGATTTTACCGGTTCTGAAATCCCGTAAGACAACATCAGAGGTTTTTTCGTAATCCACGATTCCTCCAGCTTGCAAACAGCCTCTTTTTCTTCCGATCACATCAAACCATTCAACGATATCTTCTGTATCTAAATTGAGTCCGTATCGTTCGACCAACTGATCAGGGTAGTGTGTTTTTAAATACTTTAATAAATAAATGACCACCTCATCCAAATGAAGGATCGTGTCTTTGATTGAACCGGTAGCTGCTAGCTTATAGCCCACTTCTTCATCTTCGAATTTCGGCCATAAAATCCCTGGTGTATCCAGCAGCTCAAACTCCCCACGAACTTTGATCCATTGCTGTTTTTTTGTCACACCGGGCTTGTCTCCGACTTCAGCACGTTTTTTATTGACCAGCCGATTAATCAACGTCGACTTACCGACATTGGGTATACCGATGATCATCGCCCGTACGGCACGAGGCGCAATCCCTTTTTTGGTTCGTTTTTCATTTACTTTGTTGCCGATGTCTTTTGCAGCCTGGACAATTGAATCAACATCTTTTTTGTGATTGACATCGACTGAGAGAGCCACTTGTCCTTGTTCAGTAAATCGATTAACCCACTTTTCAGTCAGTTGGTCGTCAGCCAAGTCTCTTTTCATGAGTACGACCATTTTTTGTTTTTCGCCAAGAATTTCTTGCAACATTGGGTTTTGTGATGATGCAGGCGTACGTGCATCGACAAGTTCGATCACGAAATCGACAAGCTTTAGTCTTTCTTGTACTTCTCTTTTGGCTTTTGCCATATGTCCTGGATACCATTGAATCTGCATCGGATTCACCTGCCTAACCATGTATTCATCATTTTATTTATTTTCGCTTACATATACATTATAAAGAATTCGCAGTTCTTTTCCTAACATCTTAAAAAATATGGAGGTTGTACCTGCCGAAAGCTTCGTATTCATGTATAATAGAAGAAAGTTATTGTACAAAAGTGTTTGAGACGTTGGCAAAGTGGGTGACGGAAGATGTATCGATTATATTGTAGAGCCTATCAGAAAATGGTCGGTATCATTTCTACGTTTTTACCGTGGAAAGAGCCCGAAAAACTCACCGGAGAAAATAGTTTGGACCAACTGGCACCTCGATTACAAAACCAAGACATTCATCGGCTTCTAATTGTAACTGATCAAGGGATCCGATCGATTGGACTCATGGATTCATTTTTAAAAAATGCAACAGCTCACGGTATTCACTATGTCATCTATGATCAGACTACTCCGAATCCAACGATTGCCAATGTAGAGGAAGCGACTCACTTGTTTCATGAAAATAATTGTCAAGCGATTGTCGCTTTTGGTGGCGGATCCCCAATTGATTGCGCAAAAGTCGTTGCCGCAAAGGTCGCCAAACCGAATCAACCTGTAGAAAAAATGAAAGGATTATTGAAAATTCGCACAAAGCTCCCTAAATTGATTGCGGTTCCGACAACAGCCGGGACCGGCAGTGAAGCAACGCTTGCAGCGGTCATTTCCAATCCGGAAACACATGAAAAGTATCCGATTATGGACCCGGCACTGTTTCCTGATCAAGCCGTTTTGGATCCCATGCTGACGATTGGTCTGCCCCCACATCTGACTGCAACAACAGGTATGGACGCGCTCACGCATGCGATCGAGGTTTACATAGGAAAACACAATAACCGTTCTACCCGTGAAGCAAGCCGAAAAGCGATTGAGTTGATCTTTGAAAACATCTATCAAGCTTATGTCAACGGAGAAAATCGCGAAGCGCGCGCCAATTTGCTGGAAGCATCCTATTTGGCTGGGTTTGCGTTCACTCGGTCCTACGTAGGGAATGTCCATGCAGTCGCCCATACACTCGGTGGTTTTTATGGCACGCCACATGGGTTGGCCAACGCTGTGATTTTGCCGCATGTGTTGGAATACTACGGCCGCTCGGTTACAGAACCATTAGCCGAATTAGCGTACCTCGTCAAACTGGGCACAGGGTCAGACTCATCCGAAATGAAAGCGAAACGATTCATTGAACGAATTAAAGAACTGAATGCAAACATGAATATACCGGAAACCATCGCAGACATTCAAGAGCAGGATATTCCTTTCATGGTCGAACGAGCTCATCGTGAAGCCAATCCGCTTTATCCAGTTCCAAAAATATTTTCCAAAGATGATTTTCGGCACATTTATCAACGCATCCAGCCTGTACATTAGAAAGGAAATGATCAACCAATGAATACAACCCAACCGTTTACGAAAAAAGAAGAAATAGCCAATGCCATTACGCATGGAATCGGAGCATTATTAAGTGTCGCTGCATTAGTACTCCTCATCGTGTACGCTGCGATTGAAGGAAATGCATGGCACGTCGTCAGCTTCACGATTTTTGGGGCGACAATGCTGCTTCTGTACACATCCTCAACATTACTTCATAGCTTTAAACCTGGGAAAGTAAAAGACTTATTCGAGATTTTCGATCATTCCTCGATTTACTTTTTTATCGCTGGGACATACACCCCTTTCGTATTGATC
>CALGNY010000093.1 GCA_937958375.1 uncultured Bacillaceae bacterium | reverse complement strand
CCAGCGTTTATCGGCAGTCAGCTGGCGTTTATCGGCAGTGAGCCGGCGTTTATCGACAGTCAGCACACGTTTATCAACAGTTAGCAGCAAATTATCAACAGTCAGCACACATTTATAAATAAAAACCATTCATCAACACGGGGGAGAGGGGGTCCATATGATTACTCCAGATCAATTACGTGCGATCGAGCGATTGAAGATGTTATCGGAAGAGGCAGACCAGGTTGAGTTGAAGCTGAACTGGTATTTCTTATTGGATCGGACGTCGAATGAGGAAGATTTTTTCTATTACGAAGGTGGTCAGTTGCTCGGTTACTTGGCGCTTTATTATATTGGTGGTGCCTATGAGTTAAGTGGGATGGTCCACCCGAATCATCGGAAAAAGGGGATTTTCAAGAAGTTATTTAATGAAGCCATTGAGGTGGCCAAGAAAAATCAGATTGAAACGATTTATATCAATGCACCGGAAAACGCGAGGGATGCGGAAAAGACACTGAAAAAGCTAGGGGCTGAATACTCGTATTCTGAATATGAAATGCGTTGGAAAGCGACAGAACTACCGGAGCAAAATATGGATGTGAAGCTTCGATTTGCTGATGATCAGGATTTTCAAAAAATCGCCGAACTCGATCGGACCGCATTTAATTTTACACAAGAAGAAGCGGAAGAAATGACGCGGATGTATAAAGAAGAAATCGCTCATCGCCTTTATATGATTGAGTACCAAGGGAAAACGGTCGGTAAAATTCGGCTGAAATCTGAAGGGCTTGAGAGTTTTATCTTTGGACTTGTGATTAATCCGGAATATCAGAATATGGGAATCGGGAAAAGTGCATTGATTGAGGTCGTCAAGCAGGAAAAAGAAGAAGGACATTCCATTTTTGTCGAAGTGAATACGAAAAATCATTTCGTTGAAAATTTATATAAGCCAGTAGGATTTGAGATTTATCAGACGCACCATTTTTATAAATATACGATCTAGTAGCGTTTCATCACGAGTTGCCACACATACCCGAATATCAATCCGAGAATTGAGTGAATAATCAAGAAGCGGCCGATGTCCAAGAACACGATGGCTTTGACATCGGCTAAGGCGAATAGCAGACAGGCAACTGCAAGGATGCCGAGAGGTGCAAACACGAATACATAAAGATCAACCCAAATACGATTTTGAAGCTGCAGAAAGCGGAGCGTCCCTGTAAATATCACCAAGATAATGAAGCTGATCAAATAATGAAAAATCGTCATTTTGAGCACCTGCCTGTCTTTCTACTATTTTACGCTTCACGGACTCTAGTATGATACGCAGCGTGAAAATAGTCAGGGGGGAATGAGATTGAATAGTAAACAAAAGATCGAGCTTGCCGTGATTCTCATTTTGTTTTTGGTGTTATTTACAATCCCGATGATTGCAGAAATTCATTATCAAACATTTTATTATCTGTTTGTAACGACAATCTTTCCACTCTCGATGTATTTTTTCAATCGGGAAGTGAAAATGAGTGATGAAGCGTTATTTCAAAAAATGAAACGTAAAAAAGAAAGGGGCTTGGTACTTTTCTTGGTCATCGAATGGATTCGAACCATTGTGATGTTATTTCTTCTCTTCATTTTTGGAAAGATGATTGATACGGGTATCCCATTTATGGAAGCGTTGAAGCATTATGCTTCTCATTGGCTGCTGCTCGTAGTTTTTGGAACGGTGGCATCGTTGCTCGTAGGTATGATCAGGTGGTCTGATCTGAAGGAGAAATATGTACAGGTTGATAGCAGAATACGGAAGCGGATGAAGACATGAAAGGAGTCTGGGAATGAAACGCAAAGGGACAGTTGCTGTGTTGGTCATTTTGTTATTGATGGTTCTTGGAACATTACTGACTTATTTTATGTTTGCTTATTTTGAAGAGCAAGGTCGATTCGAGGAAAAATCAATGGCCATTGAAGAGGAATCAATCCAAACTTCTGCGATGGATCCCGTTTTAAACGATCCAGAGAATGGGAACATAATGAATGAAAACAACTGGAAGGAGGCGATGTAGATGGAAATTAAAGAAGGTAAAGGTCAATTGTACATCGGTGAAGAGTCCAATCCAGATGGTCATATCGTTTTTGAGGAAGTCGATGCCAATACGTGGGAAGTGACGCATACCGAAGTATCTGAATCATTGAAAGGTACCGGAGCTGGCGGAAAGCTTGTGGATGCAATGGCTGATTACGCTCGTAAAAATGACAAAAAGCTATTAGCATCTTGTTCATATGCAAACCATAAACTTAAAAAAGGTGAAGCGTATCAAGACGTTTACAAAGGTGAAGCCTAAAAAGAGAGGGGGGACCTCTCTTTTTTTGTGAAAAATAACAAAATCTGAATTTACTGAAATCCGTAAGAATAGTATAATGTGGGTTAAGTTGCACATTAAAGGGTGGGTTGGATGGATTCAGAATTGCTTGCTATTTTGTTGCTGATCGCTAATGGTGTTGCGATTTCCTTTCTCGTAAAGTATCCCATTCGGCAATGGTTAGGAATCGAAAAGAAACCTAAGGAACGGGATTTTTACGATTCGGAAACCCATGATCAACTCATTTTACACGTATCTATTTTGGCGTCGGTTTTGCAGGAATCCTGATTTTATTATGGATAATGTTATCACCAAGCCCAGAACAGTTTCTAGTGATCAGTATCATTATTACAGTTCTCCAAAGCTTGCCGGATGTCTACTATGAATGGAAATATAAACGTGAAACGAGGCAGCGCGTAATTACCTCACTAGAGCTTCTTGGGCTTTTGGCATACATAGTTATTGTTTTGTTGACCGACGGCTTTGGTCTATTCAATTCGATGAATGCCGTTTGATTTGAAATCGTTCGATGAAATCAGTCAAAATCAATGCGGTCAAACCCCAAACGACATAATTCTTATAGTAATAAAAGTTTTCTCGGTAACGGAGTGTTTGCCATTTGTAATTGTGTCCATTTGGAATGTCGGCAATCGGAAAACTTTCTTCAGGTTCCATGCTCATCCGAAGATAGTGGACTTCCGCTTCATTCGTTTCAAAAAAGCTGAACGGAACGGCAAACGTTTCTTGAACTTCATCAGGATTTAAGGTCAGGTCTAAGGGCTGTGGCAAGAATCCTGTGAAAACATGTAGTTTGACACCGAACGGGGTCGTCACCATGCCGAGTTTCTGAACGGAAGTCACCTCACTTGGATGGATTCCCAGCTCTTCATGCATTTCCCGTAAAGCGGCCTGCTGAGGGGTCTCGCCTTTTTCGATTTTTCCACCCGGGAAACAGACTTCACCAGGCTGGCGGCGCATCGTCAACGCACGGACTTCAAATAAAATATGTAAGTCTTCGCCATTGCCTAAAATGGGCAAAATGACCGCATGCTCACGTGCAGTAGGCATGCCCAAGATGTCTGGTTCATGTGATTCCAATTTTTTGATGAGTTCGTTTTTATTCATATAAGAAGCTCACTCCAGCGTCATGATCTATATTCATTATATCAATACTTGATGGTAAATTCAGTGAATCAAGGGTGGTGATTGATGTTGTTGATTGCAATCTTAGTTATGGGTGTGTTGTTTTTCGCTGGTTCGGCTATTGTTAAACACCGAAAACGTAACAAAAGTATATTTATGTTGTCAGGCTATTATGCAATGATTGTGGCGTTTGTCGCATTGATCATTCTTCAGTTCAATTAAAAAGATCGCAACGAATCCGAACCTTCTCGGGATCGATTGCGATCTTTTTATTAGGAAGCAAGCTGACTTTTGGGACTTCGTTTGAACCACTTTTTATAACTGGGCTTTCTTTTTGATTTGCTTCGTTTTTTTGAAAACTCCATCGTCTGCTCGTTCCCATACTTCCTTTTCAACTCGCCTAATCGCTCTAATTTTTCCGTTTGGTTATTGATCATTGAAAATCTCCTCCGTTTAATTGATTACCTTAATCTTAATGAAAATTCCATTTCACCAAAACGGGTCAGAGATTGATTTTTCAATCCACCTAAAGGATGATAAAGCCTCCGACTGGGATGTCGGAAAACTGTTTATGTAAAAAATACTTTACTATATGTTAAAAATATATTACTATATAGACAGAAAGGTGGTGGCCACCCGTGCGTGAGAGTGGTGAATTGACGAATCGGCTAGCGATCTTGCGAGCAGAACATGGCTTATCTCAGAATGACGTGGCCAAAAAAGTAGGAGTCAGCAGGCAAACGATCATTTCGATCGAGAAAAATCGTTATAATCCTTCACTGAAATTGGCATTTGAATTGGCAAAGTTATTTGAAGTTGGTCTAGAGGAGATATTTCAATATGAATAGGAGGGAATCAGTGTGGTTTTACTGAGGTTATTTTATATCATCATCTTTTTTTGGTCGGTTTATTATTCGTTAAAATTTGAATGGAGTGCTGAAGGAAAAGATGAAAGAGGGCAGGCTATTCTAAATGCTTCGTATGGAATTGCCCTTCCGGTGGTACCGCTTGGCTGGTTGGTCATTGAGTTAACCAATGATTATGTATACGCACTTTCGTATGAGGAGTATCAAACAGCGATTTGGTTTCTCGTAACGGGCGTATTTATCATCCACGCCATTACATTGGTGATCAGACGAAGAAGTATTTAGCTAAAGGAGTCTCGTAATGAAAGTAATCCTTGTACATGGCTATAATCGAAACAAAAAAGATTTATACCCGATGAAACGGCATTTGAAGGCGATGGGTTATGAGTGCCTCGCACCGACTTTTCCGCTTCGGTATAAAGAGTTTGACCAGAGTACGGAGCTGTTGGTTGACTATCTTGAACAATTTGCATCAGGTGATGAGAAAGTTCACCTGGTGGGACATAGCACAGGGGGCCTAGTGATTCGGCACGCAGTTTCAGCTGAGGGTGTTGCCGAAAAAGTCGGAAGAGCCGTGTTGATTGCAACGCCGAATAAAGGCAGTCAATTGGCAGAATTCGCTGGTCGGTCTCCAGGGTATGTTCAGGTCTTTAAAACGTTGAAGTCCTTGCATAGAAAATACATTGAAGAATTATCGATTCCAATAATCAACGGAATCGAGATCGGCGCGATTGCCGGAAACAAACCGAATGGGCTGCTCGGTCGGTTGATTCATGGGGAACATGATGGGCGAGTTGCGGTTTCATCAGTCAATTTGGAACATTTCAAGGATTTTTTGATCTTACCTTATCATCACCATGAAATCCATCACCAGCAGGTTACAGCAGAATTCGTCGACCGATTTTTGAAGAAAGGACATTTTAAGAAAGGGGATCTGTAAATGGTTTGGATACGCACGCAGGATCAACGGAATTTATTGCATGTTGATCAAATCGTTTTACGTGGGAAAAAGATTCAGGGGGTGATTCAGCGACACCCGATGAAGGAATGGAGTGAGACCGTCGGGAAATATGATTCGAATGAACGGGCCGAGGAAGTACTGGATAAGATTTACCGAAAAATCGAGGCAAGTACACGTCCTGTGGTTTCATTTTCCATGCCTGAAAAATAAAAAAAGAAAGCATCCACTGGGCTTGTCGGATGCTTTTACAATGCCTACAGACGAACGTGTTCTGCGAGTAATGGTCTTAATTTCTTCTTTACTTCTTTGCCCCAACCTTTTACTGCATCGATGGTCGTCTGCTCGAGAGCCGCAATGTCTTGATACGTTCGGCCCTCAATGATTTTCCGTTGTACAAAAATCCATTGTCTGGACGTTAACGTTTGTTGAACTGAGTCCCAAAAGTATGGATCGAAATCTTCTAGACCTGACTCCCGATAGGATGACTCATTGGCTATTTCTGTGGCTGTTTCATGAGTGTTCAATCGGTTCTTTTTGCGAATCAGGTCAATGATCCGACTACGAATCGTTATGTAGGCAAGTTTTCCGAATGTGTCACGATCCCCGTATTTTTGGTACGCATTCCACAGTGCGATTACGCCTTCTTGAAAAAATTCCCCCTGAGGATCTTGGATGTTGTACTTGTGAATGAGGTGGTGAATCATATTTTTGTACGTTTCATACACCATCTCAAACTGTAAATCTTTCTCGCGATTGCCCCCTTGCCGATTCATTTCATAGTCCTCCCTCAATAAGGAGACCGGTCTCAGCCCATTTGATGCGCTAGCGATTTTAAATTTACTCGAGTATACCGAAAATGTAAAATAATAGTTTGTTGTAAAAAATGAAGATATTTGGTCGAAATAGAACAAGTTCTATGGGTAATTGGCGGAAAAATGGTGAAAATCCAGCAAATTTAGCCGACTTTCAAGTATTTTAATAGCTATAGCTACTTCTAGAATCGTAAGCTGCCGTCAAAAGGGGGGAGAAAGGATAAAAATAACCGTACCACTTTTGAACAAGCGGTACGGCACTGATTTTTATTCAAATGGATAATCATAGTTAAGCGGCTGATCGAAGACTACATAGTTCAGATAAATCATCAACAATAAGTACCAACGTCCGCTTTGTGGATCTTCAAGAACGATATGGTCTCGACCTGCTTCACGGATGATGCCACGGAAGATTTGCCCATTCCATTGATCATTATTTTCAAACGTCATGTAAACGGCGGCCCGCTTTCCACGATTGAGTCGGAGAATGTTTTCGATATATGAACGTTCGCGTGGAATGGCGCCACCCGCGCCAGGGAATCCACCCATTTGGCCACCCGTCATCGGAGACGACATGGTTGCTTGAGGGGAACCTCCTGATACCATGCCAGGAGTCCCTTGAAAGCTGGCAGGATTTTGACCGAATTGATTTTGAAAGCCGCCACCTGGCATTCCAGCCCCACCTTGGAACCCGCCTTGTGGGTTATATCCTTGGTATTGCTGTTGGTATCCGGAATTTTGGTTGTAGCCTTGGTTCGGTTGATACGGTGACGGCGGCGGACTTGCCCAGCCTCCTTGTTGCGTTCCGCCCTTGCCAGACTTTGCAGATTGGTATAAACCTTCTTTCATATCACCAAGCTTACCTAATTTATCTCCTTTTTTATCTTTCGGATCCCATTTTTTGTCCCCGCTATTTGGATAGTAGTGTTCGTGAGCGGGCTGCTTATACCCAGGATTTTTCTTTTTGCTCTCCATCCCATCATGATGCTCTCTCGCCTGATCATCAGACGAATGCTGATTCTGATTTGATTGATCCAACAATCATCGACCTCCTATGAAGATATTGATTAAAATACACTCGGGCAATCGGAATACGTTGGCTGGAAGAAACAGTGCGATTTATACCGGCCCGTATTCCATTGACCAAACCACTGGGCAGGGCAACTACCCTCAGGACGAAAAAACCATAACGAATTCTCTGCTGGACGAAATCGCTCGCCGGCTACCGTCCTTCTAGCCAACCTGACATCCCGATCCCTGGCAGCCTGATAAAAATAAGATTCCTGCACAGCTTCAAAGCCTCCAGGAGATTGATAGATCATGTCGAGTAAATTCCGGATGTCCTCAAAATCCAAACAATCTGCAAGGACACGATTCACCCCGACATTTCCAACTAGCAGCATCCCTAGCTGTCCATCCCCCTCGGCTTCCGCGCGCATCAAACGAGCAAGTTCCCTTAACTGAGCTTCTGTGTAAGCGATGACTGCCAACTAAGCATCACCTCAATTCTCTCGGTGCATTACTGTATACATGTATATGTAAAGAAGTAGGAAACATTCATTATTTAGGAGAGAAAATTCAGGTGTGGGTGAGGTGGCAGCTGCTAACTGCTGATAAACAGCGGCTAACTGTTGAAAACCGTGAGTTGACTGCCGATAAAGTGCAGCTGACTGTCGATAACCGCGTTGTAACTGCCGATAAATTGTATCTGACTGCCGATAACCGCGCCTTAACTGCCGATAAAGTACATTTCACTGCCGATAAACGCGCAGATTTAGCAATCTATTGAATCCATCAAAACACAAAAAAGCATGTGGGAGATCATGGAAGACCCCACATGCTTATCATTCATACGTATTAAACAGAGAAAATATTTTCTAGGTCACCGCGTTCTTTCCGATGTCCTATATAAAATGCGCCGAATTCAGCGAAGCGGGCGCTGACTTCATCAAAACGCATTTCGTAAATTAATTTTTTAAACTGAAGCATGTCATGAGCATAGAGCGTGACGCCCCATTCCCAATCATCTAGCCCGATGCTTCCGGTGATGATCTGACGGACTTTACCGGCATATTTTCTTCCGGTCATTCCGTGGTCGTACATCAAGCGACCGCGTTCATCGAATTCCTCGGAATACCAGTTGTCTTCACCTTCACGGCGTTTGTCCATCGGGTAGAAGCAAACATGATTCCATTTCGGTAAAATCGGATGTAAACGTGCTTGAATTTCAGGGCTTTTTTCCATATCTTCTGCTTTGGACATGTATGTGGATAATTCAACGACAGAAACATAGGAATAAGCAGGCTCTAGGTATTCAGCGACTTTCGTTTTGTTGAAAGCCATCTCTAATTCTGTCAATTCTTCCATCGTCGGGCGCAGGTTCATAAAAAGTAAATCGGCTTTTTGTCCGACGATTGTGTAAAAGCCGAAGCTGCCGTTTTTATCTTTCTCGACACCTTCCCATTCACTCATCAATTGATTCAATTCTTGAACTGCTTGTTTCCGCTCATCTTCAGAAGCTTTTTTCCAAGCGGTCCAATTCACGGTGCGAAAATCATGTAAACAATACCAACCATCTAACGTTTCAACTGCTTGAACTGCTGGCATGGTATGTCACTCCTTTTCCTTAACATTTCCTACAATTTCACTATAACATAGTTGAATCACAGGATTTAGCGAAAGCATCGAACGTTTTGTTACATTTTGAAAGGGCTTTTATTTGTTTTCCGCCTGGATTTGTTCATTTCTTTTTTTCATCATTTCGGATCGTTTTTCAAACCATTCCAATTCTTGCTGTGATAAAGTTTTCTTTTGTAACGAGACTCCTTCGTCCGACAATTTCTGTTTCATTTTTTCGAGGAGATCTGGAACCGTCAATTTTCTTCCTAGAATTTCTTCAAGGGAGATCATGACATCCGGATTGACCTCAGGATAATCAAACTTGGTTTCTTCATTACCTTTCCCAATCTGATAAAATTCACGAACGATTTCTGCTCGCTTGGCGCCACTGCCTTCCACAGCGAGGTAAACCTGCACCGCTGTTCCATCTTTTACACGCCGCTGAGAAACGCCAGCAAATTTTTTCCCATCGACACTTAAATCATATGTCCCTGGACAATAAGATCCTTCGATTTCATATGCTTCGATTTCAATGGCTTCGTCTTCAAAAAACCAACGAATCAAATCAACCATCGCATTGTATCCCTCATGAATGTCGATTGATTTGCCTTGTGGAAATATGAGCGAAATACTGAGCACACCTTCATCTAAAATAACAGCGAGTCCACCCGAATTGCGGATGATGACCTGGTGATTTTTATCCAGAAGCGATTGAACGGCAGCATCGATATTCGGTAATCGGCTGTCCGGAATTCCCAAAACGGCTGTCGGTTCATGGACCCAGAATCGGATGGCAGATTCATTCGTTTCCCCGGCAGACATGCAAAGCGTATCATCCATCGCAAATGAATCGAGAACATTCGTTTTTTCTGGATTCGTATCGTCTATCAAATAAAGTTCGTTCAATTGGAGTAGTGGATGCTTCATGTTCAACGTCCTTTTCTATAAACTATCTCGATTATATCAAAAATTGTGCTTGTTTATCGGGTTGAGAGAGGTATAATAATTTTATACCGATTCGAAAGGAGATTCATTTGTGATCGTAAAAAAACATACCCCCACACCATTTTTCCTCATGTTGGAAAACCTACTGAGAAGATTGCCCCGAACCCATCCAACGTATTCCGACCTTACCGACCGACTCGGAAGGGAGCAAGCCGGGTACCACGGAGAACAACGCCTGGACTATTCGCTCAGTAAACTTGACTTCAAGCATTTTACCCTTCATGACATTCGATTACCGTACCACCACACTTATTTTCAGATTGACACCTTGCTAGTGACTCCACGATTTTTGCTAGCCATCGAAGTAAAATCCTATCGAGGGCACGTTCTATTCCGGAATGATTTTTCACGAACGGTGCAACAACCCCAACCCGGAATGACCGAAAAAATCTATGATGATCCGATTGTCCAAGTGGAAGAACAAAAATTTCAACTCACCACATGGTTAGAACACCACCGCATTCCACCACTTCCGATTGAAACGCTTGTCGTTATGACCCACCCACACGTAATCCTACAAGCCACAGATCAAAACGAATATTTCCGTGACCGCGTCATCCCGCTCAGTAAACTTTCCAGTAAACTACGCCAAATCAATCAAAAATACAATCAAGAGTTTATCAACCATGTCGAATCTCGCAACCTCGCCAAGAAAATTGCTAAAGCTCATAAGCCATATATACCGAACATTTTGGATCGGTGGAAAATTGATGTTAACGAAGTTTTGAGCGGCGTATGCTGTCCGAGATGTTCGACCCTTCCCATGGAACGAGTCAACCGTCGTTGGCAATGTTCCCGTTGCGGCCACCGCTCGATTGATGCCCATGTTTCCGCGTTGAGAGACTACTTTTTACTCGGAAACAAAACAATTACGAATCGGGAATTTAGAGCATTTGCGAGACTGGAGTCGGAAAGTAGTGCGAAGTATATGCTGAGAAAGTTAGAGTATGAAGGAGAGAAGAAACAAAGAAGATACGTACTAACCTATGATTTCTCTCGAGATTTTGAATATGTGAGGAGGAAGAAGTAGCCGAAGTTGGTTGCTTATAGAGAGAGCGAGTCTGACTGTCGATAACCGCGTTGTTACTGTCGATAAACAGGTTCTGACTGTCGATAAACGTGTTGTAACTGTCGATAAATCGAGTCTGACTGTCGATAAAAGCGTTGTAACTGTCGATAAACGGGTTCTGACTGTCGATAAACGTGTTGTAACTGTCGATAAATCGAGTCTGACTGTCGATAAAAGCGTTGTAACTGCCGATAAATCGAGTCTGACTGTCGATAAAAGCGTTGTAACTGCCGATAAACAGGTTCTGACTGCCGATAAACGTGTTGTAACTGTCGATAAATCGAGTCTGACTGCCGATAAAAGCGTTGTAACTGCCGATAAACGGGTTCAGACTGCCGATAAAAGCGTTGTAACTGTCGATAAACGGAATCTAACTGCCGATAACCGCGCAGCAACTGCCGATAAACGCTTTATTACTCCCGATAAAATGGCTCTCACTAGGTTGAATCGAATC
>CALGNY010000092.1 GCA_937958375.1 uncultured Bacillaceae bacterium | reverse complement strand
AGTATATTTCCGTAGCGGTGGTTATGCACTACCACTCGGTTTTTGTGAGTAATCGTTTTGTCCCAGCCTCATCCATCAATACAACTCAATCTTATTCTTCAACAACGAAATCGGCAGGGCTTCTTCTTCATCGATGATTTCACCCTTAATATCTCGACGTGTGCCCCATGCGAACACACCTTTCAGATAGTTGATGGTAAACGTTTCACCGACCGCCCCTTCCAGCTCATACACTTCCCCTTTTTTATAATCCTTCGGGTCCATCATATAAGCCTCGGCCATGACCATTTTTCGCTGATATACTTCAAATTCATTAATCATGCCCATTTGCTCCGCATTTTGTGCTTTAACTTTCAATCGTGCCAATTCATCACGTAGCTCATGTTCACTATATTCACTATATCTTCTTTCCATCCGCTCACTTCCTTTGTTGTTAGTCTACTTCCACTTCGTTCAGTTTCTCATCGATGAACAGCTGAATCAAATCGGCTTGAAAACCTTTTTGGTACAGGGATGCTTTAACTTTTTGGATGAGCATGCCACCTTCGTGCTTACGGGCTTGCTTCGCCCAAATTTTCTCACCCTGATGAAAAACCGCTTCTTTTTCAGCATCTTCATCCTTCTCCAAATCGAGTTCTTGCTCGGCCAATTGGATTGCTTCCATACTATATCCTTGCTGCATCAACGTTTGTTTGGCCTTGTCCAATTGTACCCGGAACGATTCCTTCTTTGATGAACGAAGCTTTTTCGCCAATAGCTTCGCCGCTTTTTCGACTTCTAATTCTAATGGATAACGTTCCATCGCACGTTCAATTGTATCGGGTGAGACCCGTTTTTGAAAAAGTTCCTGCTTGATCTTGTTCGGTCCCTTTGAAGTCGTATTGATTTTCGTTTGTACATAAGCTTCACTAAAGGCCAAATCATCGATCAACTTTTCAGCGATCAACTTTTCCATCACGAATGCGATTTGTTCTTCATCCGCTTCTTTTTTGGTCAAATAATCAACCATTTCAGACTCGGCGCGCATCCGATAGCTTAAATAATTTATGGATAGGGTATAGTATTGGTGTATTGCATCTTGTTTTTTGATTTCTTCGATCTCTTCATCTGAGATTTCCATTCCCTTGCGAAGCGCATGGCGAATGAGTAAATCCTCGTGAACGCCGAAGCCAAAAGATTCATCTTGATCTTTTTTCAAATAAATATTGTACCGGCTTTTATTCTTTTTTTGCATCGTGATTCGACTGATAATCATTCGATCAACACCTTAAATTTTTGACTATTTCTATTATAGTACACGGTAAGGGGGACTTCCACTTGAGAATTATGATCGCTGGAGGAACTGGTTTTGTCGGAAGCCGACTCATCGACCATTTCAGAAATCCCGAACATATGATTTATGTACTGACACGTCAGCCAGAACGCTATCAAGACGAACCGTACGTCAAATATGTCGAATGGCTCACCCCAGACAGTCAACCAGAGATTCAAGTCCAAGAAGCCGATGTTTGCATCAATCTAGCTGGAGAATCCTTGAGTAGCGGACGATGGACCGAGGATCGAAAGCATTCCATCTTAGAGAGCCGCATCACGACGACCCGAGAATTCATCCGCATTATGGGGGCATTCAAAAATAAGCCGGAAGTTTACATGAATGCATCAGCCGTCGGTTACTATGGAACATCCTTCGAAAAAATGTTCACCGAAAGCACGGTCATGCCTGGCCGAGATTTCTTGGCAGAAGTCTGTGATGTATGGGAAGCTGAGGCCCGTGAAGCTGAAGAGCTTGGAATCCGTTCGGTTCAAATGCGATTCGGACTAATTTTAGACCGCAATAAAGGTGTCCTTCCCATGCTTACCCTACCTTATCAGCTCCTTTTCGGCGGCAAAATGGGAACGGGTGAACAATGGATGTCTTGGATTCATATCGATGATGTCTTGTTGGCGATGGAATTCATCATCCAAAACAAGGAGATTGAAGGACCAGTCAACTTCACCGCGCCCCACCCAAAACGGAACAAGGATTTTGGCCGGATTTTGAGTGAAACCATTCGCCGTCCCCATTGGTTACCTGTACCTGCGACGCCGGTCCGTACCGTGTTGGGAGATATGAGCGACTTGATTCTGAAAGGACAGTACGTCTTACCACGGAAACTGGAGGAAAATGGCTACACCTTCAAATACGAACGCCTTAATGATGCGCTCAAAAACATCTATCATTAATTCAATTTTCCGTGTGAGAACGTTATCATATTGAGGTGGAAAACCAAGTGAATTTTTTGTAGAAAAAAAGTCTTAAATTAAGCAAAAAAACTATTTGCAAATCGCAAAAAAACGTGTATGATTTTCTTAAGGAAATAGGGAAGGCAAATGGTGCGCCACCGCTTGATACAAGTGGTTCTAGTGGGTTCGATTCCCACCCCGAATTTTTGTTGTAAAAGATGAAAATTCGAGGGTGGGACCATACCATAGGACTGCGACCTGTGAAACACCCTCTATATGATGAAAGAGGGTGTTTTTTGATGATTAAAAAACGAGAAATCCAAGATGCGCAAGCGCTCTTCCCATTATTGAACGACCCGGCGGTCAAACCGTATGTCCGTGAAAAAGCCGATTCGATTGAAGCTTACTATTTTCAGGTGAACAAAATGATCATGCAAGAAGAAAATAACGAGCTGATTTCCCGTACCATTACCGATGACTGGGGAAGTCCGATTGGAGCGATCACTTTATACGATTTATCCGAGCGGACCGGATTTCTCGCCACGTGGCTCGGCAAACCGTATTTCGGGAAAGGCTACAACCAATATGCAAAAGAACAGTTTTTATATGAACTGTTTGTTGAACACGAGATTGAAGTCGTCTTCACCAAAGTAAATGTGGTCAATAGCCGCTCCCTAGCCGCCATGGAAAAAATACCTTATGCGACAAGGGCGGATGAAACCTATCCACAGGTTTATGAAGCGATCAATCAAGGGTATAAACAATATAAACTCTTTGCCATTCATAAAGACGCCTTTATGCTCGTCATGAATGAGCAAGAAACGGAGGCGATTGGAGAACTGAATGCGTAATCCGTCGACTCAACGTTATGCACAACCATCCACAACTTGTGAATAACTTTGTGAATGACTGATCTGCCAACCCCTTGTTATTCACAGGAACACCCGCTCTCATCTGTGGATAATGTGCATAAGTCTGTGAATAGTTGAATAAATACGTTTTGCTTTGTGGATAAACTGTCAATGGAGTAATCGCCAGATTAGGCGGTTACTC
>CALGNY010000091.1 GCA_937958375.1 uncultured Bacillaceae bacterium | reverse complement strand
CGCGTTTATCAACAGTCAGCCATCATTTATCAACAGTCAGCCCTCTCTTATAAACAATCAACCCACCCCCAACCTTCCCACAAGTCCTAATTTCAGATGATATATAGGCCTAAAGCCTGGCTAGTAGATAAAATATTGTCGGGATAAGCAGGATTTCCGCGTATCCACATCGAACTTAATACAAAATACGCTAAAATACTGGTCAAACGCCCTATTTATTCCAATTTAACGGGATATTTGAAATGAAAATGTAATATTAAAAAGGGTAAAATTTATGCCGATAAATGTTATAATTGGTCATATCAATTCAAGTTGGTTGTTTAATGACTACTAAAAACAACACAATCTAGCAAATAAATCTATGAATATATCATTCATAAAAATACCAACCAAGAATCGACAACTAACGAAAAAACATCAGGGGGTACGGGGAAACGTATTATGATCAAGATGAAGAATGTCCACAAAGAATATAGTAACGGGGTCGTCGCAGTTGATGATCTTTCCGTCAACATTGACGTAGGGGAATTCGTCTATATCGTCGGTGCGAGTGGAGCGGGAAAGAGTTCATTCATTAAAATGATGTACCGCGAAGAACTTGCGACAAAAGGCGAAGTCGTCATTGACGGCACCAATGTGACAGAGATGAAGGAGAAAGAGGTTCCTTACCTACGCCGTAACGTCGGCGTCATCTTCCAGGACTTTAAGCTATTGCCGAAGCTGACCGCTTTTGAAAATGTCGCTTTTGCTTTAGAAGTTATTGAAGAGAATCCAAGAAAAATCAATAAACGTGTCTTGGAAGTGCTGGATATGGTCGGGTTGAAACAGAAAGCGAGATTCCTTCCTAACCAATTATCCGGTGGGGAACAACAACGGGTTGCTATTGCTCGGGCAATCATCAATAATCCGAAGCTTGTCATTGCGGACGAGCCTACAGGAAACTTGGATCCAGAGACGTCATGGGAAATCATGCGGATCTTTGAAGAGATCAATACGAGAGGCACGACCATTGTCATGGCAACACACAGCCAAGAAATCGTAAACAAACTTAGAAAAAGAGTCATCGCTATGGAAAACGGCCAAATAGTGAGAGACGAGCATCGAGGGGAATACGGTTATGAAGCTTAGTACGGCCAAGCGTCACGTACGTGAAGGCGCGAAAAATATAGTCAGGAATAGTTGGATGACCGTCGCATCGGTCGGAGCTGTAACAACAACGCTGGTATTGGTAGGGATTTTCTTAGTCCTAATGTTTAACCTCAACCAGCTGGCAGAAAACATCGAGAATGAAGCTCAGATGAAGGTATACATAGATATGACCGCTGAAGAGCCAGACATTCAAGAGTTGGAATCACAAATCAGTGAGATATCAGAAATTAGTGAGTTAGAGTTCTCATCAAGAGAACAAGAGCTTGAGAACTTAATGTCAGATATGGGTGAAACGGGTGACCAATGGCAACTGTTTGAGCAGTTTAACCCGTTGAATGATGCATTTAATATAAAAACCTATGAAGCAGAGCAGCTGGCAGGTGTCGCCCAGAAAATTGAACAAATGGACAACGTGGAAGAAGTCAACTACATGGAAGACGTTGTCGATCGATTGATCACGTTTAACGAGATTGCTAGATGGATTGGGATTATCTTCATCGGCGCATTATTGCTGACTGCGATTTTCTTAATTTCCAACACGATCAAGATGACGATTATCGCACGACAGACAGAAATCGGCATTATGAAATTGGTCGGAGCGAAGAACAGCTTTATCCGTTGGCCTTTCTTCGTGGAAGGTGCCTTAATGGGTATTCTCGGTTCGATCATACCGATTGCGGTCGTTGCAGGTGGTTACAACTACTTGTACTCGCAATTCTCAGAAGATATACCAATTCCGTTCTTTGAATTATTGCCTGCGAATCCATTTGTATGGCAGATCTCAGCAATTTTACTAGGAATCGGCGTTGTGATTGGAATATGGGGAAGTGTCATGAGTGTTCGCAAGTTCCTTCGAGTCTAGAGACGAGAGAGGAAACCAATCTACTTCTGAAAACAGCACAGAAAAATAGCTACTGAAAATCTAGTTTTTACAGATTGAAAGGGGAACAAAAATTGGGGAAAAATTTCATGAAACTACTATTGACTGCACTTTTGTTCGTAGGAATTTTCCAGCTATCAACGACAACTGAGGTCGACGCAAAAAGCGTTGATCAACTACAGAAAGAAAAACAAGAAGTAAACAGCAAACACAAAAATGTCAAAAGCGAACTCGACCAGGCGAAAAGCCGATTAAACAACATTAAAGAGAAACAGAAAAATACGCAGAGTGAAATCAACAAACTCGACAGTGAAGCAAGCGAAACTCAAAATCAAATCGACCAAAAAATCAAAGAGCTTGAGAAAAAAGAAAGTGAAATCAATACGAAACAAAGTGAAATTGACAAGCTGAACAGTGAAATCAATCAGTTGGAAGAAAGAATTGATGAGCTTCAGGCTGAGATCAAGAAGTTAAAAGAAGAAATTGAAGTCTTGAAAGAAGAAATCAAAGAACAAGAAGCAAGTATCGAAAAGCGTGAAGAACTATTGAAGAACCGTCTTCGTAGTTTGCAGAAAAATGGTGGAGACATCCGCTATTTGGAAGTTATTCTAGGTTCTAAAGACTTCGGTGATTTCATTAACCGTACAGTTGCGGTCAATAAAATCATGGAGCAAGACAACAATATTTTAGAAACTCACATTCAAGAGAAAAAAGATCTTGAAGCGAATAAGAAAAAAGTAGAATCCAATAAAGCACAAGTTGAAGAAAACAAAGTACAAGTTGAAAAAGATAAAGAAACCGTAACCGCACAGCGCAATAAGGTTTCTGAAGAAAAGAAAGCGCTAGAGTCCCAAAAAGCATCACTCACAGCTGAGAAAAACAAATTGGACAACCTATTTGTACAGTTGGAAGACCAGTTGGGTATGAAAGATACGCAACTGGCTAAGCTGGAAGAGCAAGAAGAAGAATTGCACAATCACCAAATGACTTTGGCTGAGAAAGAAGAAAACTTAAGAGCTCAAGCAGCAGCTTTTGATAAGTTGATTGCACAGAAAAAAGCTGAAGAAGAACGCAAAAAACAAGCAGCATCTGCGAAAAAATCCTCTGGTGGTAACAACGGAGGTAGCGAAGGAAGTAAGATCGAACAAACTTCTAACTTCTCAAGCGGGTTCATTCGCCCTCTTGACGGTGGCTATATGTCCTCTGGGTATGGAAAGAGAAGTTGTTCCATCTGTTCATCCAACCACCCTGGAGTTGACTTTGCGAAAGCTGGTACTGTTCCGATCAAAGCCTCTGCATCTGGAGTCGTAGCAAGATCTTACTATTCAAGCAGTTACGGAAATGTTGTGTTCATTTCTCATATCGTGAATGGGCAGAAATATACAACGGTTTACGCCCACTTGAGAAATCGGGCTGTACAAACGGGACAAACCGTCAGTCAAGGACAGTACATTGGTAACATGGGGAACACCGGAAATTCAACGGGTCAACACTTGCACTTTGAAATCCATCGTGGTGAGTGGAACGTAAATAAATCAAATGCTGTTAACCCAACTAGTTTCGGTATCCGCTAAGTTGAAAACGAATGACAAAGAAAGAATGGAAGTTTACGGTTAACGCTTCCTATAGTACGATAAAAGCATTGCACAACGTGTGTGATGCTTTTATCTATTTATAAACAATTTGAGTATTCCTTATTTCCATTTGTATCATAGTCATATACAATTCAAGTATAGGGATAAGTATATAGTAGATTTCCAGAGTCAATAACATAATGCGTTTTGAGGTGAACGGATGAATATCAGCAAAAAGTTTTTTATAGGAATGATGGTTGTCGCTCTGCTGATCGGCGGTCTGGCAACCGGATTGACGATGCAGGCAATGGGCACGACAGAATCTCAAGATTCAGGGGAAACAACGGAAACGGCAGATGAATCAGAAGATTTAACACAATATGAAGAATCGAGTGCCGATCCACATGACGGAGAAGTTTCCGATGATTTTCAATCGTTGGATTTGGCCATGGATATCATTGAGCAAAATTTTGTGGATGAAATTGACCGCGATGAGCTGATGAATGGGGCCATTGAAGGTATGGTCGAACAATTGGGCGACCCATATAGTGAGTACTTAGATGAAGAAATGACCGAGCAGTTCAATCAATCGCTAGAGTCTACGTTTGAAGGAATAGGTGCAGAGGTGACAAAGCGTGATGATCACATTACGATTATTGCACCGCTAAAGGATTCACCAGCTGAGAAAGCGGGAATCCGGCCGAATGACCGGGTCCTCGAAGTCGATGGCGAATCCGTTCAAGAATATACGGTTTATGAAGCGACTTCACTGATCCGTGGCGAAAAAGGAACCGATGTCGTGTTAACGATCGATCGACCGGGTGTTGAGGATCCGATTGAGATCACAATCACACGCGACACGATTCCGTTGACGACGGTTTACTCTGAAGTGATGGAAGAGAACGGCAAAAACGTCGGTGTCCTTGAAATCCGTTCTTTCGGGGAAGGGACGGCACAAGAATTTAACGATGAATTGTTGCGATTAGAGAATGAGGAGAACATCGATGGCTTGGTCATTGACGTCCGAGGAAACCCGGGTGGTTTGCTGGATTCAGTGGAACGAATTCTTGCAAATTTCCTAGAGGCTGACGAACCATATGTTCAAACGGAGCGTCGCGGTGAACCGGGTGAGGCTTTTTATACGAACGGTCAAGGACATAAAGATTACCCAATCGCTGTCCTGATTAATGAAGGAAGTGCTTCCGCATCAGAAATTTTGGCAGCAGCCTTGAAGGAAGTGACCGAATACGAGATCATTGGTGAAACGACGTTCGGTAAAGGAACGGTCCAGCAGGCAATGGAATTGGAAGACGGCTTGTTGAAAATTACCGTGATGAATTGGCTCAGTCCACATGGGAATCAAATCAACGAAGTCGGGGTAGAACCGACCATTGAAGTGAAGCAGCCAGAATTTTTCTATCTAACACTCATTCAAACGGATGAACCGTTGGAATTGGATATGAATAACGATGAAATCGAAAAAGCACAAATCATGTTGGACGGTTTAGGCTATGAGCTCGATCGGATGGATGGCTATTTCGATGAACAAACCGAAGCGGCAGTCGAACAATTCCAGCAAGACAACGACTTGGAGGTAACTGGGGTCATCGATGAGCTGACAGAAGAAACCTTGGAAACGAGCATTCTTGATGCCGTTGAAGACCCAGCTCATGATAACCAGCTCCAACGCGCACTCGAAGAAGTCACCAGTAATTAATATGAAACAAAAAAGATGGCTCCCGGTCATCTTTTTTGTTTAACCGATTTGGGGTTGGGTTGGCTCAAATGTTCTGGTGATGGGTGCATATATTCTGGTGGTGGGTGTATATAGCACGCATTCGGTCGCAAATAGTACGTTGCTGGACGCATATATTTTCGTCGCGGGCACATAT
>CALGNY010000090.1 GCA_937958375.1 uncultured Bacillaceae bacterium | reverse complement strand
TTATCGGCAGTCACATGGCGTTTATCGACAGTTGGATCGCTTTTATCGGCAGTCAAAAGCCGGTTATCGACAGTTAGCAGCCGGCTACACAACGACAATGCCAACTAGCTCATTTCAAATCCTTGTCCCAGAACTTCAGAGGAATCCATGACAATTACGAATGCGTTTGAATCCACCGATTGTACCGTTCGTTTTAATGCGGCAATTTCGCTTTGATGCACGACGCACATTAAGACTGGGCGTTCATCTTCAGTAAATCCTCCTTGAGCGGCAATCCGTGTGACACCTCGATCGACCCGCGTATAGATTGCTTCTTGTACATCTAAGTATTCATCCGAAATGATAAACGTCGTTTTCGATCGGTTGAAACCTGTTTGAACGAGATCAATCGATTTGCTTGTCATGTATAAACCGATCAGTGCATACAGACCTGATTCAATATCAAAAACAATCATTGCCGTCAAAACAATCAGCCCATCAATAATCGCTATGCTTGAACCAAGCGACAAGTTCGAAAACTTATGTATGAATTGGGCGATCAATGAAGTTCCACCAGTCGAAGCATCGCCTAAAAAGACGATTCCAAGTCCTACTCCAACACCTAATCCACCAAAAAGGCCGGCAAGTAAAGGCTCGGATGTAAACGGCTCTAAATTTCTTGAGATAAATACGAAAAACGGCAATACAAGTGAACCGACGAGCGATCGGAACATAGCTGATTTTCCTAATAAGAAATAAGAGGTCAATAAGATCGGAATATTAATTCCCCAAATTACATATGCTGGCTCCAAACTAAATAAAGCCTCAGTGATTGTACTGATACCACTGACGCCACCAGCCGCAACATAGTTCGGCAGTAAGAATCCGTTATATGCGATGGCTACGATGAACGAGCCAAGAACGATATAAAAAAGTTGCTCCAAATGATTTTTAGACGATTTGTTTCTCTTGCGTAACATCTAGAACCTTCTCTCTAATATGTTGAACCGAGACGATTTTACCATTAATATAGGGCTTTGTGAACTTCCGCAAGAGAACGCTTTAAAGGGTAAAACACAAAAATAAGGCTTGAGATAATGCACTAAAATGAGTGGGTTCGCGAATTAATTGAACGGCTTGCGAGAGGAATTGAGCGGGTTCACGAGATAATTGAACGGCTTGCGAGAGGAATTGAGCGGGTTCACGAAATAATTGCACGGCTTGCGAGAGGAATTGAGCGGCTGCACGAATTAATTGAACGGCTAAGCAGCGACAAAATAATCACCAAACAAAAAAGCTGTAGCCACCATGACTACAGCCCGCATTTAAACCCATCAATCACTCATTCGGTTCATCCGATTTTTCAGATAGAACGACTCAAAAATAACCGTCAAAACAACCGCTAGCGCAGCGAAGATCAACGCGTTGCCTAGGTTAACAAACCATACGAAAAACGGGAATAGAATCAAGATTTGAATCATCATCAATAACAGAATCAACTTATGGACAGCCTTTTTCCTGACTGAATCAGCGATTGGATACAATTGAACCCAATCGATCCCTTTATGGTGATGGTAAATCGACACGAATTGAAACCCGCTCACGAAAAGAAGCAATAGACTGAATAAAAGTTGTCCCCAAAAAATCGGAATCCAGTAAATAAAGAAAATAGATAGTAAGACGAGTCGGAAGTAGTTGCCAAAATAATCTCTGCTCCTGACAAACGTAATACTATATAAGTAGAAAAAACTTTGTCTCTGTTCAAAAGATAACGGCTTTGTCACCAGCCGAACAAGCCAGTGTCTCTTCTTGGGCTTCAGTTTTAAATTCGGAACGTCCGTCGATAGATTGGCCAATCGATAGAAAAATTGAAGTTTGGCTTCCTCTTTTTCAATCAAAACATCCCAAGGAAAACTGTTTTTTTGATTGACTTGACTATAATGGACAACAATGACACCCACCAATACAATCAATGCAATTGCCGCTAGCCACCACACTTGGGAAACCAGAAAGTAGACCAATAGCACATTCACAACGATCCGTACACCATAATCGAGATAATGATAGGGTAAATCTCGTGTTTTTTGTGCAAACCAACCCGCCAGCATATTAGCGATCTTGAATGCAATCAAACAGACGAAAAGAATGACGACTTGTCCCAGTGTCGCATTTGGTTCTACCGTGAAATATAAAGGCATCAACCCGAATAGAAACAAGGCAATCCAATAACTTTGTACAACTAGACTGTAAATGAATCCTTTTTGAATATATGGTTTCATTTCATTTTCAATCGGGAGCAAAAACACTTCGTCCGCTTCTCGTAAAAATGTGCGAACCGGGCTATAAGTAATCAAGAATCCAAAGATAATTGCCATAATCCATTCAATCGGGAAAGTCGGGGGCACCGTCTGTAGCCATTGTTGATAGAAAAAAGCGAACGCCGCCACAAAAAATATCATCGCAAAAGCTAAATGATCATTGAACATCAGTTTTAAATAACGACTCAGCATTTTGATATGTTGCTGAAAACGCTCTTTCCATAATTGATTCGTATCCATACTATCCCTCGTCCTTTGTCAAACTCACATACAGGTCGTCCAATGTTGCCCCAGGCATGAGGAATTCATCTTGAAGCTCACGGAGTGTCCCACTCGCTTTGATTTTTCCTTCATGCAAAATAATAAAACGATCACAATACCGTTCCGCTGTTGCAAGGATATGCGTAGACATCAATACGCCCGCTCCCTGCTTCTTCATCTCATCCATCATATCCAAGTAAGACTGAATCCCAAGTGGATCTAACCCGACAAACGGTTCGTCAACAATGTATAAGGATGGTTTCACCAAAAAGGCACACATAATCATAACTTTCTGCCGCATTCCCTTTGAGAAATGCACAGGGAACCAATTCCGCTTGGATTCCAACCGAAATTCTTTCAATAAAAATTGTGTCCGTTCTTTATAGGTTTGTTCATCAAGACCATACGCCATGCCTGTCAGGTGTAAATGTTCATCCAACGTCAACTCTTCGTACAACATAGGCATTTCCGGAATATATGCAAATTCACGCCGGTAAGCTTCCAAATCATCGCGAATGGTCTTTCCCCGGATTTGAATCGTACCTTCCCGTGGTGTCATCAAGCCGATAATATGTTTGATTGTCGTACTTTTTCCAGCACCGTTCAAGCCAATCAAGCCAACGACTTCCCCTTGCTTTACATCAAAGCTGAAGCCACGTAGAACAGGAACTCGTGTATATCCGCCAACTAAATTTTCGATGGTCAACAAATCATTCATCCAGAACCCTCACTTCTCATTTCCAACTTCTCTCACTATCATATCAAAAATTAAATACGAATGAATAAATAACCCTTTTTCTCCTGTCAATCGACATTCACTTACGCTACAATAAAGTTAGAAATGTTTATGAGGAGGAATATCATGTCTGATTGTATTTTTTGTAAAATTATCGATGGAGAACTACCTTCCGCAAAAGTTTATGAAGACGAAAATGTCTATGCATTCATGGACATTGGACAAGTGACAGAAGGGCATGTTTTATTGATTCCAAAGAAGCATTGTGAAAACATCTATGAAATGGATGAAGAGACAGCCTCCAATTTATTCCGCGTAGCCCCGCAAATTGCGAATGCGATCAAAAAAGCCTATGATCCGAAAGGGATGAACCTGGTCAATAATAATGGATCATTCGCAGATCAAAGTGTTTTTCATTTTCATTTGCACTTCTTGCCTCGATTTGATGAAACAGATGGATTCAACGTATCTTGGGAACAACATAATGATGACTACACCCCAGAGAAACTTCAGGAGATTGCAGAGAAAATTTCAGCCGCTTTATAATTTCATAACACATACAAATGACTACCAAGTTGCTGATCAAATTGGTAGTCATTTTTCTGAGGAGGCAAATTGGTCTCGGGCCAACAGATACTTCTGAAGTTAAATTCCTTCATCTCTGCTGGCGAAAACCTCAGCAGAGATAAAGTTGAATCTTCCATGGTCAACTCTGGTGAAAGAGCCGATCGACCGAGATAGCGCGGAAGATACAGCGTTAACTCTGTCGAGAAGGCTTATCGGAAGAGATGAAGCTTGCGATCTGTTCGTAACTCAATCGAAAGAGCCGATCGACCGAGATAGATCGGATGATTCACTGTTAACTCCGATGAGCGACCTTCTCGATGGAGATAGAGCTTGTGATACACCGATAACTCCAGTGAGGAAGCCTGTCGATGGAGTTAGAACTTGTGCTCCACCGTTAACTCCATTGAGAAAGCCTATCGATGGAGATAGAGCTAACTCTCGAGAAAATACTCCACTGATCAGCTTCCTCAATGGAGATAAAACCGGTTTTACAATCATAACGCTGATGAACAATTCAACAGAAGTCTTCCTCTGTTAAGAACGACCCGATTTTCATTTTTTTTAAAAAGAAAATCGTCTGACGATTAGTTCTAATCAACATAGGGAAAAATGATATAATGACAGTAAGAATCGAAAGGGGTTAGGTAATATGGCGAACGGAAAATCACTTGTATTGGGTGTCCTGGTCGGTAGCATTGTCGGAGCGTCTGTCTCCTTGTTATCGACACCAAATTCAGGTCAAGAACTCAGAGGAAAAGTAAAAGACCAAAGTAGCCGATTGAAGGATCTTGCAAGACAATTACAAGAAGACGGTTCAAGGTTGAAAGATCAAATCACAAAAACATCCCGTGAAGGCGCGGCATTAATGAAAGACCTCTCTCAAGATATCAAGTATTCAGTTGAGAGCTGGAAAAACACCATCGAACCCCATCAAGAGAATTTACAAAGTCACTTAATGCAAATTGAAGACAGCATCAAGGAATTAGAAGACAAAATGAATAGCTCATCATCGAGCACAAAACAATAACCAAAAAGTTGTCCGAACAAAATAACTGGTCGGACAACTTTTTTTCATAAAAAAACATGGCTGCTTAATGCAACCATGTTTTTTCTGAAGATATTATTCAATATCTGCAGTCCACTCTTCTACAAGCTCTGGGTAGTTTTCAACGAAGTTAGCTGCTGCTTCTTCTGGATCTGTACCATTGTAGATCTCAAGCATGACTTCGTTAAATACATCTTCTTCCCAGTAGAAGTTGTCTAGGACCGTGTATGCATTCGGAAGATCTTCTTCAAGTCCTTCACGAACGAACGTTTTGATTTCTTCAGCTCCACCATATACTTCTTCTGGATCTTCAAGATATTTTAGATCATATTCAGCGAATTTCCAGTGCGGAGACCAGCCTGTTACGATAATTGGTTCTTCATTACTGATCGCTTCACCAAGAGCTGTTGCCATCGCACCACTTGAAGACGTTTGAACTTCCCATCCGTCTCCACCGTATACTTCAACTGCCTCTTCAGAAGCTTGAACAACACCAGCACCTGGTTCGATTCCTGTGATTGTAGAATCTACTTGGTCAGCAATTTCAGGTAGCTGCTCAAGACTGTCGATTTCAAGGTATTCTGGAGCGACTGCCCCGATCTTAGCACCTTCAAAGTTGGCACCAAGGTCAACCATCTGATCTTTGTATTCCTCATAAAGGTTACCATGTGTAGCTGGAAGCCATGCTGCTACCATACCATCAGATTCACCGTTTGCAACAGATTGCCACATAACAGCGTTATCCAATGGAGTTACGGTTACATCATAACCTAGGTCTTCAAGTACTTTACCTACTACATGCGTAGATGCAATTTCGGTATCCCATTCAACATATACCAACTCGATGGACTTACCTTCACCTACGTTTGAGCTGCTAGTCTCTTCATTTTCTTCTGAAGACTCACTAGTAGCCTCTCCATTATCTCCTGAAGACTCGCTACCGCCGTCTCCTTCTTCATCAGATCCTCCGCCACATGCCGCGACAAGTAGGATCAATGCCAAAATGGCAATGAATGCGAAACGTTTTCCAACGTTTTTGAACATAAATAAAACTCCCCTTTACTGCATAATGATATATTTGGATCTTTCTCAGTTCAGTTGAGAAAGTTAATCCCTTATTCAGATAAAAAGTTATTGCTTGGGTTTATTTAGATTTTGCGTCAAACGGTCAATAATAATCGCCAAAATGACAATTGATATACCCGCTACGAACCCGGAGCCCGCTTCTGCACGTTGCAAGGCGGAAAGTACATCTCTTCCTAGCCCTTTCGCTCCGATCATTGATGCAATAACAACCATGGATAGAGATAGCATGATCGTTTGGTTCACACCAGCCATGATCGTCTGTTTCGCCATTGGAAGTTCAACTTTGAACAACTTCTGACGACCGGTTGCACCGAATGCGTCAGAGGCTTCAACCAATTCCGTGGAAACTTGACGAATTCCTAAGTTCGTAAAACGAATCACTGGTGGGGATGCGAAAATAACAGATGCAAACACACCTGGTACCATCCCGATTCCAAAGAATGCAACAGCTGGAATCAAGTAAACAAATGCTGGCATCGTCTGCATAAAGTCCAAGATCGGTTTGATCACATTCTCAGCAATACTGCTTTTCGACATTAAGATCCCAACCGGAATCCCAATAATGACAGCAATCAAACTGGCATACAATACTAATGTAAATGTAAACATTAGCTCAGACCATAAATCTTGGTTTTCGATAAAAATCAAGCCAACGATTGAAAAGGCTGCAAGACCAAATTTCTTGCCTGATATAAAGAATGCAAGCAGTGCTACCAACAAGATAATGATGATTGGCGGCACCATTGCTAAATATTCTGCTGTAATATCGAGCAAATTACCAAAATGTTCTTTTACTGGGTCAAACAAAAAATCAAATGTTGCGGTTACCCATTTAACAGCATCATCAATCCAATCGGCCATGGGAAGACTAGGAATAAAATCAAGCATCATCTTCCACCCCATTTCCGTTTGCATTTGCCAAGGCAGCAATCAATGTACCACGAACGATGATTCCACGCAGTTTTCCTTCCTCCGTAACCGCGACGGGAACAGGAGAATCGTGAATCACATCGAAAATATCGTGGATTGATGTCGTTTGATCAATTGTTGGCATATCTTTTCGAATGATTCCTTCAAGACTTGTGATTTGATCATTTTTTGCTTGTAAGACATCGTCTGCGACAACGTAGCCTTTTAAGTTTCTGGAACGATCGATTACATAAATACTGGAAAGTCCTTGTTCCCGCATTCTTTCTAATGCGACACGTGGACCGTGCTTATCGATATCAACCGTTTCAGGTCGCATCATTATATTTTCTGCCGTCAGTACTTTCGAACGGTCAACATCTTCAACAAATCGTTCGACATAATCGTTTGCTGGATTCATCAAAATTTCTTCCGGCGTTCCGATTTGGACGATGGAACCATCTTTCATCAAAGCGATTCGATCGCCAATACGCAATGCCTCATCTAGGTCGTGCGTGATGAAAATAATGGTTTTTTGCATTTTCTCCTGTAAATCCATCAATTCATCCTGCATATCTTTTCTGATCAATGGATCCAAAGCAGAGAATGCTTCATCCATCAAAAGCACCTCGGGGTCATTCGCTAACGCACGAGCCAAACCAACTCGCTGTTGCATCCCACCGGAGAGTTGATTCGGATATTGATGGATAAAATTACCCAGACCGACTAGTTCCAAAGCTTCAGTCGCTTTTCTTTCTCTTTCTTCTTTGTCCATCCCTTGGACTTCCATTCCAAATACAGTGTTTTCCAAGACCGTACGGAACGGAAACAGTCCAAATTTCTGGAAAACCATACTCATTTTTTGCCGACGTACTTGCAACAATTCCTCTTTGTTCATCTTTGACAAGTTTTCGCCATCAATCAGTACGTCACCAGCTGTCGGGTCAATCAGGCGGTTCAATAGCCGTACAAGTGTTGATTTCCCACTACCTGATAGACCCATGATCACAAAAACTTCCCCAGCTTCAACTTGGAAGCTTGCACGGTTTACACCGACCGTGCTACCTGTTTTCTTCAGTATTTCATCTTTCGAATGCCCATTTTCCAATAAGGAAAGAGCTTCCTTCGAGCGTTTACCGAAAATCTTCGATAAATTATTCACTTCGATCACAGGCATTAGATTCACCTCTCTTATAGCCTTTAAATATATTACTTTTGGACTAATTTGTAATCGATCTGTAACAAAGCACTCTTAATACTATAGAGGTTTCACGATTGAATTTCAACCTTTAAAAATAGACGAATCAGTTTGTTATTTCCGTACAGTTTAAACTGTATGAAGTTATAGAAGCTTATGCTTTTAAATGCTTTTAATATCTCCTTATTTCAACCAAATATGCAATTATCATTTTTTGTTAAAGTCTAGTAAAGTGAACGGTAGCACATGCAGGAGGGCTATTTATGACATACAAGAATAAGGCTACACAACTAGATGAAATTCATGCTGAAGTCATTTCCGAGTTTTCAAAAACGCTGGAAATGTTCTCCCTCAATCCATCAGAGTCTCAATTGTTTGTGACCTTATATTTAAGCGATCGTCCAATGAACCTCGATGAAATGAAGGACGTTCTCGGCAAAAGCAAAACCGCCATGAGCAACGCAACACGGACACTGCTAGACTATAACCTCATTGAACGTGTATGGAAAAAGGGTGAGCGTAAAGATTTATATAAAGCAAAGAAAGATTTATATCATAAATTCATGAAGTCATATGTGAGAAGATGGCTTGATGCCATCGATCAGCAAATGAACAATTTAAATACGATCGAGTATAAATTAAAGAATTTGGACAATACAGAAGATCGGGATTTCATTGAAGGGAAAATTCATGAGGCGATTGCTTTCCACGCATCCTTAGAGAAAGTGTTCGAACAAATCAATATTAAATGATGAGTGGCTATTCCTCTATGGAATGGTCATTTTTTAACTTTTTCCGAAACAGATTACCAATAGTATATATACCCGCTTCCCACCTCCGCGAAACCCGTATTTTTAAAAATTGTTAATTCATCATCTACTTCGAATATGTTACTATATTAGATAAGCTATTCAGCATTTACCTGTATTCATGAAATAGCTTTGAAGGAGTAGTCGATGTGAAAAATGATTCGTACTCATTACAGGAATCTCTCGTATATGCTCACCGAATGGCACAATTGACGAAAGCAATCTGGAAACGGATCGAAAAAGATTGGCAAAATTGGATTAAGCCATTCAACCTTAATTTAAATGAACATCATATATTATTGATTGCTTATCACTTGGATGGGGTCAGTATCTCCGAGATTTCAAAATTCGGGATCATGCATGTTTCAACCGCATTCAACTTCTCGAAAAAATTAGAAACTCGTGGATTAGTCGTCCTTTCAAAAAGGGCTGGAGATAAGCGAAGCACATATGTTGAGTTGACAGATGAAGGCAAGGAATTATTTATTCAAACCATGCAGGCGATGGACCCAGATAAAAACTCATTGGTTGATGCATCACTACCACTTAAAAATGTATATGGAAAATTTCCTGAATTTCAAGACTTAGAATCTATTGTCAAAGAACTCTATGGAGAAGAATATTTAGAGATTCTGGAGCGTTCTCTATCAGGGATTGAAGAGGAATATTAAATTTTTAAAAAGGGGTTGAATTTTCACCCCTCAGGGCGTATGATTCGAGAGTAATCATCATATGGATTACCAATTCTCTCGGATTGGAGGCCTTCAAAATGACTTGTTGGAAAACAATCAATATAACAAAAGAAGTCGGTCAAAACCGCTTGATCATGCTATCTGTTTTCACAGGAATTGTTGCGTTTATCGTATTCTATATTCCGTTTTCGATGATCTTCCAACCAATTGATTTGATCGAGCCTCCCCTTTTCGGAGTGCTAATAAGCTTATTCTTGTTGCCGCTCATGCATAAACTCATGCATGTGGGCCCTTTATTATTTACCGACAAAGAGATACGTCTTCAATGGAACACGAAATATAGATTCATACTCACGTTAAAAATCGAGTTGAATTCGACTCTATCAAAAAAGACTTCCGTGTTGTCTATGCTTGCCCCATCAATCGTCATTACGATACCATTGATCATAACGGCGTTTTTTATACCCGAATACTATCCAATCTTACTGATGTTGGCTAGCGTTCATATCGGAATTTCTTTACACGATTGGTTGACGCTCATTTCACTCGTTTACGCACCTAAAAAGTCGATCATCGAAAAATCAGAGAATGAGTTTGATATACTTGTCCACAAACGATAAGTGTTCGCGAATATGAGGAGGTACATGAATGGTTTACTTTTATATCGCTTTTGCCGTGTTCATTCTGTACACATTTAACACACTCACAGATAAATTTTGTACCAAATCAGAAATGTCCACCGAAAAAAGCAATAAAGTTTATCGCACGATCAATATCTCGATGTTGATTCTATTATTTTCATCCTACTATGAAGTATTTCACCTATATTAATAGTTTAAAAGACGAATCC
>CALGNY010000089.1 GCA_937958375.1 uncultured Bacillaceae bacterium | reverse complement strand
ACACCGTCCTATTCTAGTTAAAAGGACGGCGGTTGGTATACGTAGGACCATATAATTTAGAATCAGGCGCATTTATTTCGGGCTAGGGACCATTTATTTCGCTCACGGGCACATATTTTCCGAATTTGGGACCATTTATTTCACGCTCGGGCTTATACCTTCCGAGTTTGGACCATTTATTTCGCTCACGGTCGCATATCTTCCGAGTTTGGACCATTTATTTCGCTCACGGGCACATATTTTTCAATCTAGGGACCATTTATTTTGATTTAGGGCCTATATATTTGAACAGTAGGCGCATAAAGTTACCGCACCGGACCATATATTTGAACAGTGGTCGCATAAATAAAGCACGATTAGCTACTGCATACCTTCAATCACTCTTTTCTCCCACTAATCGTGCCAGCCATCGACATCTCTGCATCCAAATCGGATAAAAACAACACCAAGCTAGCGTCTTCTTCCACTTGAATGAAAGGCAGTTTCCCCTCCGAATCCGTCACGGCTTCCCGACGCTTAACGGTCTGATCACCGATTTGAATCGAGCCATCCATCACATATAAAAAAGGATGATAGCCATCAATTTGTGGAACCTCCACTTCGTCTCCGGCTTTCAAGTGTATGTCATAGTGATTGATCGCTTCCAGGTGTTCACGCATTGTTTTTCCACCCACCGTAATTCCTTCCAAAACGACCTTCGTTTCTTGCAAGGTTAATGTATTGCCTTCAATCGCGTTGGAGTGATAGGTCCATTCCAACAATAGCTTTTCACATAAGCTTCTTAATGTGTATTCGGGAAGTGGACGTTTTTTATCTAAAATAGATTTTTTCTCATCAATCGTTTGGAACAATTTATTCACCCTTCTTTGGAATCTAAATTTAGAAGTTATCCCTTACTCTTTCTCCAATTCCGAACGAACTTCCTGCAAAACATTTTGGGCAAAAAGATAATATTTTGTATATGGGTAATGCTTCAAATTTTCCACGGCCTTTTCAGCAGCTTGGCGTGCTAACGACTTTTCATTCTTTTTTAAATAACAAATGGCACGATAGGAATGAGAGATCTCCCGAAGCGACCGATCAAGCGGGTGATCAATGACAGCTTCGGAATGTAAGTGATCCTTGAAAAGTGATAAAGCTCGCTCTACTTGATCCAACTTTGTATAACATCTTGCTTTTAAATCGGATAAATGATCCAAGTAGCTGGCTTTAATATCTTCCGTAATTGACTCGATATCGTTTAGTTTTAATTCCGCTTCTTCAATTAATCGCAGAGAGTCCTCAGGCTTATTATAAAAAAACTCTGTGTAATGAGCTTGGATGGTCATTTTTTCTATATAAAGGGTGTCATTTTCCGTTAGTTCATAGAATTTCTCGATGACGTCCAGATGTTTTTCAGCTGCTTTCTTCTGGTCTTCATTCAGTAATAAGTAGGCCGCCCAATTATGAAGTTGATAAAATTGATCAAAAATCAAATGCTGTTTCGAAAAGTCAATAGTTTCATCGATCCGCTTCAAGGCTTCTTCCCATTTTCCTAACGCGGTTAATGTATGGGCCTCTAATGTGGCTAGTTCCAAATAGACCTTTTGCATTTCAGAACTTTGGAATGAATATCGATCATACATTTTGCGAAGGCGGTCCAAGGTTTTCTCATACTTTGCATGAGAGTAATCGACTTTAATTAAAAATAACTCCGTTTTGGCTTCCCGATGTACGATTTGTAAGCGGCCATAAATTGTTTTTGCCCGGTGAATCGGCTCTTCCCAATTCTGATAATCTTTTTGTTGAAATGAATCCGTATAAAATTTGTAGTACATAAACAAACTTTCAGCAAGCATTTCATAGACCCTTGCAGATTCTAAATTCATTGATAGGTTAGGTACCAACCCTTCCATTTGATGAATGGCGCGTTGAAGGGATTGTTGATCTACTTTTACCAGTTTCGAAATTTGATCAATTTGATGATTTAATTCCTCCCGTGAAAGACGGTTCATCAACTCGACCGGCTCGACATCCAGTTGATTCGCAATGTGATTGAGTGTCTGAACCGTTGGGGTAGTCTTACCGTTCTCAATTAAACTGACCATCGCTGCTGACATGGCATCACCCGCCACATCAGTCAGCGTCATTTTTTTAGCTTTCCTTGTTGAACGAATTCTTTCGCCAATTGAATTCATCTCATTTCCCACTCCGTTCACTCGTCTACTTACTCGTATTTTAACATAACTAGGCACATGTTTTTAAATATATTTAAATTTACTGTTGACTATTTATTTAAATATATTTAAAATTTAGATTAACTTTACTTAAATGAACGGGATTGGTTTGACATGATCAAACGGAATATGACTCTAATTGTTGGAAATCAGTTTCTGACCGTATTGGCGGACAGCATTTTTGATTTGGCTATCCTATGGTATGTCTATCAAATCACCGAATCTGCACTATATGCATCAACCGTCACGGCAATCACAACTCTCACAACTGTCCTCATTGCACCCCTTGTCGGTATTTTCGTAGACCGTACCAAACCAAAAACAGCGATGCAAATAGGCTATGCCGTCATGATTTTCATCGGGATTTTATTAGCCATCTCTTATTTTTATCGAATCGAAAGCATCATGGCTGTTATATACGTTGCCATCATCATCCAGCATATTTGCATGTTTTTGATCGGGCCGGCTAAAAACAAGCTGCTGCCACGAATTGTAGGTGAGGAAAGGATTATCAAAGTGAATGGTTATATAATATCGTCCAGTGAGACCAGTGGGTTAATCGGAAAATCCATCAGCGGGGTTATCATCGGATTGATTGGTTTCATTGGTGTGATGCTATTCCATTCGGCTGTTTATTTAGTGGCTAGCATTTTGCTGTTTTTCGTCGTCAGTATCAACGGTAAAGGTCTTGCGATTAGCAAAAATCCATCAGCGAAACCATCATTAGTCAGAGAGTTTATTGAAGGATTGAAGGTTTTAAAAACCAATAAACCGATCTTTAAGCTTGTCCTAATTGCCAGTGCAGTGAATATGTCAACGATTGCCGGATCGCTCGTGGTTGTTCTCGTAAACGATCAATATGGTGTCGGACCCGTACATTATGGAATTTTGCATTCGGTGGGTGCTGGTGCAGGAATTTTGATCGGTCTATTTGCGGATCAAATCGTTCGTCGATTCCGTATGAACCTAACCTTCTTTCTTTGCTTGGCAGCTTGTGGAATTGGGTTTATCGGTATGGGTTTGACAAGTAAATTTTATGTGGGGTTGCTGTTCTTTTTACTAATGATTTCCGGAAGTATTGTCGTTAATATCTTATTCAGTTCATTAATCATACTTTTGGTCGAAGACGAATATCGTGGCAGAGTTTTCACGACTACAGCGGCTTTCGCTTCCATGTTAATGCCGCCCTTGGCCATTTTGGGAGGCTATCTAGCGGACGTTACAGATATCCTGTTTATTTATCTGTTTGCGGGGATTTGGAACATTCTTTGGGGGATTGTTCCATTGATCGACCGTGATATCAGAGATATTCAACTCCCTGTTAAGAAGGTTGAGGGCCATTAGTATTCACTTTTTTTCATCAGGCAAAAAATATGAGCTTCCCCCCATGAAAAATCCACCCGAAACACCAAGAATTGTTCCGATGATCACCCAGTGGGTCGCTAATAGTGTTGAAAGATAAATCCCTAACATCAGTAAGAATAAGCCTATAGAAAACAAAACTTTTACTTTTTTCATATTTAAGGTTACTCCTTTTCGAGAGAAAATCGTGTAAATCACGTTTAACTAGTTCTTGTTAACAACACTAGTAAAGTAGCCATTTGTCCAATGACTACTTTTCAATTTAAAAAGACTTATTGATCATCCTTTTGCTCTTCCCACAACCGCACGCGTTCATCCAAACTTACCTCCCGATGAACTTGGTGGAGCATCCAAATATAGCCGAAAGGATCAGAAAACATGGCGTTTGATACGCCGTAATCGGGGAGTTCTTCTTTCGGTGCTTCAATGATTCGTTGTACCTCGAATTGAACACTCACTCGAGTTCCTTCTCTACGGTTTCCCTGTCAATAGTCTATCATAATTGAGATCGTCATTTGATAACGGCTTTGCTTACCAATAATTCCTTGAAATGATCTCTATAGCCCCATACTAAAATCCCTTCCAGTATAGTGACCACGATAGCGAGTGGCAAAAGCTCAGGATCTACGAAAATGTGAAATGCCAGTATGTTAGCAACGATTCCCGCCA
>CALGNY010000088.1 GCA_937958375.1 uncultured Bacillaceae bacterium | reverse complement strand
CGAATAGCGGGCATTGAGCGAGCGCTCAACTACCACAATAAGCAGAAATATCGAGTAAAAGACGATGAGACCACTCACCTCCCCATCATCATTAGAAAAATAAGTTAATAAACACTATTCATTTTTAAAAAATAACCGATATAATAACATACAAGGACTTTAGGAGGAGTGAATGTTATTGGAGAACACGGCTAAACGGTTATCAACTGAGACGTTGAACCTAAAAAATCGTCTGACGATCGTCTTTTTGTTTGTCTGTATGTTATTAGGGACGGGTGTCACCTATATGATCGGACAGACCCAGTTTGTCATCTTAACTATCTTGTTTGGTAGTTTGTTGACGTTATTGATTGTTTCTTTACTTGTCTATTTTAAAAAGCTTCCGCAAATTGTGCCATACATAAATATTTCCGGAATCGCGGTGATTGTTGGTACCATATTAATCGTCGCTACCACTTCTGGACAAACGGCTTCTTTGATTTATTTATTGCTCATCACCAGTGCCTTTTACTTATCGTTACCGATTTTTCTTTATGGCTTTGTGCTTAGTATCGGGTTATTGATCGCGTTTATTTCGATACATGGGGACACCTTTCAATTTGATTATGCGACCTCCATCTTGATTTTTTCTTTAGTCGGAACGGTACTCCTCCTACAGTTAATCATCACGAATCGGAACCAGAAAGTCTTGGAAGAGTTACAATCGAAGAATGAAGAGGCTTACCGTAGAGAACAAGAACAGAATCGAACGATTGAGCGGCAGACTAATTTAATCCAAACAAGCATGGATGAAATTGCAAGCCAATCCAACACACAAAAAATTTCTTTAGAAGAAATGAATCGTGCAATCCAAGAAATTGCATCTGGAACCGAGTCTCAGGCGAGTACGATTACTGATATTCATCATTCGATCGGTGAATCTTCTGACCTGATTGATCAAATGCTTGTCGAATTAGAAAAAATTGAAACAGATACTAACCAAACGAAAGAATATGCACAGGAAGGCACCACGGAATCGACAGTATTGGTCAATGAAATGGAAGCATTTCAGCAAAGTATCGAAGAAATGAAAACGACATTCCATGCATTAAGTGAAAAAGTAGACTCTTCGGTTTCATTCATCCAGTCAATTCAAGATATTACGGAACAGACAAGCTTACTGGCATTAAATGCATCGATTGAAGCCGCACGAGCAGGTGAGCATGGTCGAGGTTTCGCCGTTGTCGCTGAGGAAATTCGTAAGCTAGCCGATCACACAGATGAAACCGCGAAACAAATTTCCGGTAATTTATCACATATGAAAACAGCCAATGAAAAAACTGAAAATCAAATTCTGCACATCGACCAACAGATGAAAGAAAATATACAGTCCATCACAAAAAACAGTGAACGGTTCTCTGCTTTCTCACTGAATGCTTCACAGTTGATGGAACAGATCCAAAACTTTAAGCAGCTCGCTGATCGAGTGAACCAACATTCCCATATGATTGAAGATACGATGAACGATTTCTCTTCAACCGTTCAGCAATCGACAGCTTCAGTGGAAGAGATTAGCGCAACCGTGCAAAACCAATCCTCACAAAATGAATATTTGCATGATGAAATTTTAAAGACGAATCAAGCTTTACGTGACTTGAATCGCCAAATGAATAATTAATCGAAAAAAGGTCGAGACCACTAACATGGATCTCGACCTTTTCTGATTATGGTGTCAATGTCAATGTTTCACCTGAATAGTCATCAATTCTTGTTTCATGATGATTCCCATTAATCCAATCATCCAGTTGATTATGATAAAATTCGCTGCGATAATGCTCTGCTTGACCTGGTCCGACCAAATGGTATGCACTTTGTGGATCAGACAGATCATTGACGAAGCGCCATCCGGCACCGTGATTGACGATTCCTTCCTCGTTCTCACTGGCTGCCATGACTGTAACTCGGCTTCCGCCAATCGGTTGCGGATCATCTGGGTTAAAGAATCGTTTCAAGAAAGAAATTCCCGATAAATTATGTGCGAAGTAAATACGGTGATAGTCGCCCCATTTCCAGCTCTCCGGGTCTTCGCCATAGTCTTCCGATAATTGACTGACGGTATTTTCAAAGGCAGTTGCCAAGACGTTTTCCAAGCCCCCTGCCTCTTCCATCCAATAAAGCTCTTCGCCCTCGTATGCCTGCATGATCAGTTGGTCTGTCGTTTGCCCCATCCCCCTAAACATCGGCATGAGATCTTCTGGGATTTTTTCTTCATATAATTCCTGTTCGATTTCAGACAGCATGGTGTGAAAGATGAGTGGTGCTGCTGCGTCTTTATTGTCCTGGTAATCCCACCCAGAAAGAAGATCAATAGCTTGTTTTCCAATTTTCGAATCCACCTGACCTTCTAAAACATCCAAGAACACGGGGACAAATTGTTCCGCTTGCATATTTTTTTGATCCATCTGCAAAGCCATCATATCGTCCGCCGTCAACGTATCTTTTGATTCCAAAAACTCTTCAATACGCATATATCGATATGGTTGTGCCCAATTATGACTGATGTGATACGGATAGCTGTCATCAATCACTTTATTGTTTGCGGTAGCAATGTATTGTTTATCTGGGTTAACAACTTTTGGTAACTCGTCAAATGGGATGAATTCATCTAGCGCGTGCTCGCTCTCCCACCCTGGAAGTGGCAGTAGAGCATCATCTGGATTTTCATAAATCGGGATTTTCCCATTCGCTTTATAAGCAATTGTTCCATCTTCGGAAGCAAAAACAAAGTTCTGTGCAGGTGCGTGGAATTCTTCTAACGCTTCCTCAAATTCCTCCCAATTTGTCGCTCGATTGAATGACAATAATGCCTGTAACTCGGTCGTTGCATCGAGTGCTGTCCAGTCCAGCGAAAGCACCGTCCCGCCACGCATATCTTGAACGCCATTCGCAAACTCAGAGATTACCGGACCATGAACCGTTTCGATAATCTCATACTCGATCGGATCCTGGCCGTCTACCTCAATCGTTTCCGTAATGACGTCTGCTTCATACCATTCACCATCGTATTCAAACTGTGTCGGATCGTCTTCATGCCTACGCTCCAAATAGAGTTGTTGTACATCCGGGCCCACATTGGTGACACCCCAAGCCACATGTTCGTTATGACCTAAAATAATCCCTGGCACGCCAGCAAAAATAACACCGGACACATTGTAATTCGGTGATTTCAAGTGGGTTTGGTACCAAATCGACGGTGTGGATAAACCGAGATGCGGATCGTCGGATAAGATCGGTGCGCCTGATGCTGATTTTTCTCCACTGACAACCCAATTATTACTTCCATTGAATTCATGTGGAATGTGTGCTTTTGTCAAACTGGCCGTAACATCCACATATTCTTCTTCAATAATGTTCGTCGGTGCGTTCTCTGGGTAAGTCGGAAATAACTCATACGCTTCATCTTCATCAAAATGATTGACTAAATAATAGTTGAACGCCTGCCTTTCCCAATGTCCACCTAAGTCAAAGGCCATGAATTTCCCAATCGTCAATGAATCCAGTGGCGTCCACTCTTCCACCTCACTCAAACCAGCCAACCTGAACTCCATTGGAATCGCATTGTTCTCTTCCATTTGATTAATATAGGCATTGACCCCATCAGCATAGGCCTGTAAAACAGCCAATGATTCCTCATCATAAATTTCTAGCGACTTCTCTGCTGCTCTTCTCAATCCCAATGTTCGGAAATACTTATCCTGATCAAGCATCCCATCCCCGATCACTTCACTTAAACGCCCGGATGCCTGCCTTCTGGATAATTCCATTTGAAAAATTCGATCTTGTGCAGTTATGTAACCTTGTGCATAAAATAAATCCATGTCATTCGTTGCACTGATATGTGGAACACCTTCCTCGTCAAAGACAACCTCAACCTCTTCTTGCAGTCCCTGAAGTGAAATAGTTCCCTCTGTTTGTGCCATCGATCGATTAATGTAAGTGCTTACATAAATAAGTAAGCCAATGATGATGACAGCAAGGACACCTAACACAATTAATGTCCACTTAAGCCATTTGTTCATTTTTTTCTTTCTCGTTTTTGGATCTAATTGAATTGCTTGCTCCATTGCTAATTCCCCCCTTATTGATATTATATTACAAAAATTCTTTCTTTTTAACAAATTTTTGTACTTTACATGAATCTCATTTACTCTCGCCCTATCTCTCTATATAATAAACATGGGAACCCGAATGGTTTCTTGGAGAAACGGAGTGATTGGATGAGTAATAAAAATAAAGTGTATGCAACCATTGGGATCGGTTTTTTGATCTTGGTGATTCTTATAGCCACATCTACTTATTTCGGATTGCGCGATGATCCAGAACGTGTCGCCGAAGTAAAAGAGCAAGCAGTCATTTATTTAGAGGAACATTTTGACGAAGAAATGAATGTCGTGGATGTTTTGCATGACAATGCATCAATTTACGAGCAATTTAATTACGCTGCAATCGTTCAGCCTGCAGACGATCCAGACTTTGAATTCTTGGTCTATCAGCATCGTGAAACTGGTGAATACACGGATAGCTATGTCGCAGAAGTTTGGGAAGATGAACTGGAAGCCTATCTAATCCCTCAAATTGAAGAACGATTTGGGGAAGATTCAATCCAAGAATTATGGCTGACTTACCCGAAGGATATTGGAATGCGACTCGATCTGTCACATGAAAATGTCCCTTCACTGGAAGGCCAGGAAGCGAACGCCGTTATTCGATTGACATTGGCTCGTGGTGAGGAAGACAGTGATGAAGCCGAGTTGAATGCATTGATAGAAGATCTAAAATCTGAATTGAATGTTGACAGCGGCCACATTACACTCGCCTTCTCGGACAATGCTTTTATCTTTAAGGATAAAAATATTAATGAGAGTTTTTAATTTCACGGAACTTCCAAGCACTTGGAAGTTCTTTTTT
>CALGNY010000087.1 GCA_937958375.1 uncultured Bacillaceae bacterium | reverse complement strand
TGAAACTCACAAATCATGCACCTAGTTTACCCATTCTGACGGATTGTATCGACTGTTGTTTGGTCAATGGATTTGATTAACTTCACGAGCAGTTCACGAGCTGCTTGATAATCTTCAATGTGAACAATCGATGCACTCGTATGGATATAACGAGAACAAATTCCAATCACCGCTGAAGGCACCCCGTCATTGGAAATATGAACGCGACCAGCATCCGTTCCGCCCTGGGAAATAAAGTACTGGTATGGAATATCATTGGACTCTGCCGTATCCAACACAAATTCTCTCATGCCACGATGAGTCACCATCGTCCGGTCAAAAATCCGCAGCAACGCTCCTTTTCCGAGCTGACCGAATTCTTTATCGTCACCCGTCATGTCATTGGCAGGGGAAGCATCAAGCGCAAAAAACAAATCTGGATTGATCATGTTTGCTGCAGCTTGTGCGCCACGCAGCCCGACTTCCTCTTGCACGGTTGCTCCAGAATAAAGTTCATGATTTAATTTTTCACCCTGCAATTCTTTCAGTAATTCAATAGATAATCCACAACCGTAGCGGTTATCCCAAGCTTTCGCCATGATTTTTTTCTCATTTGCCATAGGTGTGAAATCACACACAGGCACGACCGCAAGCCCTGGTTTCACACCGATCCGCTTGGCATCTTCTTCGTCATCCGCACCGATATCTATCAACATATTCTTCACTTCCATCGGCTTTTTGCGTTGTTCTGGTGTTAAATTATGAGGCGGAATGGATCCAATCACACCCGGAATCGGGCCATTATCCGTCATAATTTGCACACGCTGAGCAAGCATGACCTGGTTCCACCAACCACCGAGCGGCTGAAAACGAAGCATGCCGTTTTTCGTAATTTGGGTAACCATGAATCCGACTTCATCCATGTGACCCGCGACCATGACACGCGGACCTTCACCTTTTCTTACGCCAAAAACACCGCCGAGTCTGTCCTGAACGATTTCATCCGAATATTTCTCTAACTCTTGACGCATGAATTTACGTACATCATGTTCGAATCCTGGAGGACCAGCCAGTTCAGTCAATGTTTTGAATAGGTCCTTTGTCTCTTGTTCCATATGTACACCTCCGTATAGTCAATCGTCATTCAGTACTATTCTAACGGAAATCGAATCAATATTCCATGTCTATATACATTTCAGGGTAGCTGTTTCATTTTTTTGGTATAGCGCTTATAATGAACATAGATCATATTTTTGACAGATGGAGTGAAATGGAATATGAAATGGTATAAACTCGTTGCTCCTGCAGCGGTCGGTTTGGCGGTTGGAGCGGTGATCGGTAAGAAAGTGAAAGATCAGTGGCTTGTACCAGAAGTTGCTTTGAAGCGAGCAAAGGAATTATTCAAAGAAGATGGACCCATCAGCGGTTCATGGATTATGATGCAAAAAGAGCCATACGAAATGAACGGACAAACCTATACGGTTTATAAAGGCGGAATTTCTAGAAACTTGGATGGTGAAACGAGCCAGTACCAATTTAGGGTCAATGCAAAAAACGGTGAAATTTTAGAAACCGAACCAATCAATTGATAAATGGTAAAAGGAGCTTGGAATTGATTCCCAAGCTCCTTTTTTATTACCGATATTCATAACGCTCTCGCTTCACTTCTGCACTGATTTTTCGATTTTGATTAAATTTAACCGCTCGGTAATACGCATCGTGATAGAAGGTAAACCAATACTGATTCTCGATCGCTTCGTCTTGTAACGCTTTCTTCTCATGGACGCTTGTCACTGGATAATCGTCATACGCCAACACCCACAACGGGTTTTGATGCGCGTGCGTCGGCATCAAATCAGCGATATGATAAAAACCTTCCTCTCCATCGACAAATTTAATCGCCGCATGGCCATCACTATGCCCACCGGTATGATGCATGGTTAACCCTGGCGCGACTTCAATTTCTTCTTTAAAAGTCTTCACTTGATCTTGCACAGGCTCCCAGTTTTCTTTCCAATACGTATTTTTGGAGCGCATATTCGGGTTGCGCATTTCATCCCATTCCGTTTCCGTCGTATAAATTGTCGCATTCGGAAAAGTAGGAACGAGCTCACCATTCGAATATTTTGTCAGACCACACGCATGATCAAAGTGCAGGTGAGTCATCAAAATCGCATCAATGTCGTTCGGTGAGATCCCTTTTTCAGCTAACGATTCCTCTACATGCGACTCTTCCAACAATCCAAAGTTACGTTTCTGTTTTTCCGTGAACTTATCTTTTCCGAGCCCTGAATCGATTAAAAATGTTTTTCCATCCAACTCTAGCAAAATCGCATCCGAACGCAATTCAATTTGATTCAATTCATTGACCGGATATTTTTTTGACCATAATGGCTTGGGAACAACGCCAAACATCGCCCCTCCATCCAAGTGAGTGACACCACCATTCAACCACGTCAATTGCGCTCTTCCGACTTTTAGTTCTTCCATGGAAACTCCCCCTTATTGTCTGTTATGAACGATACAGCGGAAAATAGGTTGTCCTTTTTCAGAGAACTTTGCTTCATACTCTGTCATCACGTTATCAAGCTCAGTTTCAGCGTGTAGGTCGAGTGAAACGTCGCCCAACTCAAAGCCGGCTTGTGAAAAACTGACCAAGGAATACTCAAACAGCTGCCGGTTATCTGTTTTCATCACAATCATGCCGTCTGGTTTCAGAATCTGTTGATATTGGTTCAGGAAAGACTTGTACGTTAATCTTCTTTTCTCATGGCGATTTTTTGGCCAAGGATCCGAGAAGTTCAAGTAAATGGTCGACAATTCATTTTCATTGAAAAAATCTTGCAAATGATTGGCATCAGCATGAATGAGACGAACATTACTCACTCCTGAATCTTTCACTTCATCAATGGTATGGACAATAATATTTTTCTGGATTTCAATTCCGATAAAATTAACATCTTGATTCTTTTCCGCCATTCCGCGGATGAATCCACCCCGGCCGCTGCCAATTTCTAAGTGAAGCGGGTTAGCTGGTTGGTCAAAACGCTCCTTCCAGTTCCCTTTTTGCTCCTCAGGATTCAAAACAACAAGACCTTCATGTTGCTTAATGTATTCTTCTGCCCAAGGCTTGTTCCGTACACGCATTTTTTTCACCTCAAAAATCATCTTATCATTAACCTTTCGAAAGAGAAAGACAGAGTAAGTATGGGAATGAAGGAAAGATTTTAAGTTCGTTTTGCTTGAGCGATGTTGAAATGCTCACATACTTGTGGGTTAATTTTAAAAGGTTGTGGGTTAATTTCAAAAAGTTGAGGGTTAATCTCAAATTCTTGTGGGTTGATTTCGAAATGTTGAGGGTTAATCGCGAATTTTTGTGGGTTGCTGTACATCGTAAACTCCGAGACTACATAATCCCATCAAAAAAGTGAGCGTTTTTCATCACAGAAAAAACGCTCACTACGAATCTATTTCCGATAAATAAATTGATGTTCCAATAAAAATTCCATCCAGTTGGCACTGGCCTCTGGTTCATTTCGTTCCTTATGCCAGATCAGATAAGCGATCGTCTGGGCGATTAGGTACCAGTTCATGCGTTCAAGCAAATTCTCTGTTTCATCCAGTCCATACTCCTGCAACCAATCTTCCCACTGACTGCGCGGCACATATTCTTCCAAAATCATGCTTAAGTCCATGGCAGGATCAGCAATCATCGCTTGATCCCAATCGATTAGATAGAGATGATTATCTTCACCTTTTAACCAATTTTCGTGAAACATGTCGGAATGGCAAACAACTTTCCTCTCATTGTCGATTGCAGGCGCACGTTGGGATAAATACTTGATTGCCTGGGAAATATATTCATCTTCCAACAGGCGATGCTGCTTGCATTTGTTCAACAACTGAATCAGATAGTTGGATGGGCTGACCGGTTTTTTGCCCATTCGCATAAATAAATCGAGTATTTCTGAAGAGTGGTGAATTTTGCTGAGTAGGTGAACAACTTCTTGATTTTTCATTTCAGTTGGAGTGAGCACGCGTCCTTCTAACCACTTTTGTGCGGTGATGACATCGCCATTGGATAATCGCTTTGTCCAGACCAGCTTAGGCACGATGCCTTCAGCTGACAAGATCGCAATAAAAGGATTCGAATTCCGCTTCAAAAATAGTTTCTTATTTTCTTTTTCAGCTACAAACGCCTCGCCAGATGTGCCTCCAGCCGAGGAGATCAGCCAATCGGAACCAAGAATCTGTTCCATCTTATTCACCCACTCTACTTTTCTATTCTATGTACTTCTCAATCCGCTCACTTTTTAAAGCTGCCTAATCAGATTAACGCAGATTCGACATTCTTTTCAAGTATAAAATTATGATTTCCTTGAATTTCTTTTCACTTGCCGGGGTTGTGATTCCTTTTCGATGAAGCTACGGTAACATCTTCCGGCTACCCCATCAGATTGGTAGGATAGCTCGTGTTCAGAGTTAATTTCGATGCTCGATCCACGGAAGGTTTCAACTTCTTGGAATCCTGTATGTTTGCCAATAAAAATCGTCATGAACATGAATAGCACTTTAAGCTTCGATATATTATGTACAACTGTGATCTCGAAATCTCTCGGATGGTTTTTCGCTTGCGGAGCGATCTTCATTCCACCGCCAAAATAAGGATGATTGCTGACGGTGACTAACCAAACGTTCGACAGCTGGTACGCTTTTCCGTCAATCCTCATTTGGAAATTCTTCGGTTTGAATGTAACCAAGACAGATAGGATTCCGATGATATAAATCAAAAACGATAAACGGAGCTTGTTCAGCAATTTCTTGGTTTGGGATGCATCCACCCATTCGACAATTTCTGCATCAAAGCCAAAGCCGATTGTCGAGGCGAATAATTTTGCCTTTTCCTTCGCCGTCAAATTGCTTCGATACGTCCCAAACCAAAAAGGTCTAGCCTTCATGCCACCAAATAGTTGCCGTAGTTGTCGCTTCGGATTCAACGAGCCATTGGTTCCCCTGGCAAAGTCATTGCCTGAACCAACCGGTACGAACGCAATCGGTATGTTGGGGAATGCCTTCAGTCCATTCAGCACTTCATACATCGTCCCATCGCCACCTACGACGATGACCTGCACGAGCCGCTTATGATGCATCGATGCGACTTGTTCTGCAAGAGTTGTCGCATGTCCTTCATGTTTGGTATAAAATGTTTTGCAATCGGTTCTAAGCCTTGGATGTTCATTTAAGAATTCATCGACAACCTTCTTGCCCTTCCCCTTACCCGCAACCGGGTTAATGATGAAAACGTGCATTTTCTTATCGATCTCCTACTCATTTGACGAATCAAGGGAGAACTCTCCGCGCTCATCGTCATCTTCCCATTCCGGGCGGACGAATGACGTGGTTTGTGTATGGGCAAGCAATGCTTCTGCTGCCTTTAGCTGCTGATACTTCAGCGGTGTTCCCCCACTACGATACTTTGAAAACCAATTTTCATAGATATGTTTATCGATGAATTCCGTATTCATATATGGCTGCTGAATCGATTGGATGGTCGCCTGCTCTGCAATCAAGACCTTTTTAACCGGGAAATTGAACTCATGATAATCGAGCATACTTCGGACCATCTTTTCGATTCGGTTCAAATGAATCATCGGGTTTAAAAATGTCTTCGTCGATTCGCTTGTTCTCTTTGCCCATCGTTTATCATCGATTGATTCATAGATGGTGCCGTCGTCCTCTGTTTCCAAGAAGTGAATACATAGTATTTCAAGCGGCGTAATCAAAATAATTCCGCCATCGATGGTCGCTTTTTTAATTTTGAAGATAGGGTCGAACATCAACAGATAGCTATCCGGAAAACGTTGCAGAAAAAATTTCAACCGTGGATGTTTGATCACCGCCGGATCCGGATAGGAAATCTCTTTGATGGTCCCTGAAGCCCACTTCAATTGGAAATCAAAAATCTGATCGAGGAACCATTGCTTCAATTCTTCTTCCGACTCAGGCATTTCCAGTGGTTCCGGTTCATCTTCCTCAGGTGATTCCACTTCCGTTTTCGCACGCCATTTGCTAAAAAGAGACCGCTTCTCCGGTTCTTCTTCCACCTCAATCGTTTCCGGATCAGAATCATACTCTTCTTCATTCCATTGGTCTTTCAAGAGCTCGTAACGTTCTTTTTTCAATCGGATAAATTGACCGGGGTAGTGGAAAATATCTGTTTCATATCTTGAAATATGATCTTGAAGTTTAATCAATTGCCCCATTTTTTCTCATCCTAATTTCAATACGTCATTATGTACGTAATGGATATGTTGTGATCACATCATACTTTTTCTCTTGGGTTGGTTTGACAATATATAAATTCATCTCATTCGCTGTATATTCAATTGGTCCATCCATCTCCAAATGATTCGTCAGGACATCCGCACCAAAATGCAGCTTATCTTTCGCCCATTTTTTCGCTAACGTGAGATGGGGTCGGTAAGGCCGTCGCTCGACATCAAAACCAAGCGCTTCCATCTCTTCTTCGACCACTTGATGTAAATGATTCAAGGCATCATTTGGTGCCACCTCGGCATACATCACTCGAGGCTGTTCTTCCTTTCCGAAGAAATTAACACCTGTAATTTGCAGCTGCAGTGCACTCGGTACCGTCAGAGCTGCTAATTTCTCTTGGATGACACGCAGCTTTTCTTCAGTCACACTACCTAAAAACTTTAAGGTAATATGAAAATCTTCTGGGTGCATCCAACGTTTATAGTTCACATGAGGCGAGAGAATTTCTTGCCATTTTGCCAATTGCTCCTCCACAAAGCTTGGTGCTGGAATTCCGATAAAATAATGGGGGTCTTCTGGCAATTCCATTCAACTCTCTTTCAAAATTAGAATATTAAGATTATTTTACTACAAATGCAGACAAAAATCACCGTTATTTTTTACTTTTCAACAAATTCAATTCATTTTCCGTCAGTTCGCGGTAACTGCCTGGCGTTAAGCTCGTATCCAACTCCAAGCCTTTCATCGAGCGACGGTGGAGATGGAGTACTTTTTTGCCGACTGCCAAAAACATCCGCTTGATCTGATGAAATTTTCCTTCTGTCACCCGTACCTCGACATATGACCGCTCCGGGAACGATCGGATGATCTCTAACTTCGCCGGCTTGGTCACATAGCCATCATCTAATTCCACACCTTGTTCGAACGCTTCCACATCGGCTTCTGTCACCTGTCCAAGAATATCTGCTTCATACACTTTTTCCACATTGTAATTCGGAGACGTCAATTGATGCGCCAGCTCACCATCGTTGGTCATCAACAGCAGGCCCGTCGTATTTTTATCCAAACGCCCGACAGGAAACAAATCAAACGGTTCATAATAATCATCCAGCAGATCGGTCACACACGTTTCCTTCTCATCTTCTGTAGCAGAAATGACGCCGACCGGTTTGTTGAGTAGCAGATAAATATAGTCACGGTATTCAATCGCCTGCCCATTGACCGTGAGATCGGCTGTCGTCGGGTCGACATGCTGAGAAAGGTCTTTGACAGGCTTCCCATCGAGCAAGACCTTTCCCTTCTTTGCTAGCTTTTTGACGTCTTTTCGTGAGCCAACCCCTTGATTGGCCAAGAGCTTATCGATCCGCATCTACCATTCTCCTATAAGAAAAATTTCGAAAATCGATTTACTTTGGAACCGAGTAATCGCTCGAGCAACGTTGTTTTGTAGGCCATCCAGAAGTAAGCATACATGCCGATGCCAACCGAAACCACCAATTGGACAATATGTTTCAATTTCGTTGGATCTTCCCCAAAGAAGAGGCCAGTCAAGTAATTGACGACGAGCACGATCAGTCCCATAATCACACTCAAAATTACAATCAGCAGAATTTGTTTACCCAGCTTTTTCGCATTGAATTGGGTAACTCGATGGATGCGAATGATATTCATTCCACTCGCAACAAAGACTGCCAAAATCGTTGCAAAAATCGAACCTTCGGGACCAAACCAGCTAATAAACGGAATATTGAACACGGCCTTGATGGCCAATCCTGCCAACAGGCTAATGATCGTAAAGTTCTGTCGGTTAATTCCTTGCAAAATGGACGACGTTACCGTAAACAAGCCGAAAAACAACGCAGCTGGCGCATAGTACATCAGTAATTGACCACCAAACTCTTCGGCTTGAACAGGCGAATAGAATGTTCCATACAGTTGATCTCCTAACGCCATGATTCCGATGACTGCAGGAAACACGAATAAGAAAATGATCAGAATCGTCTGTTGCAAATATCCTTTGTATGTGCCTGAATCATTTTTGATAAACGCCTGCGTGATCGCCGGCAATGATGCCATCGCTAGTCCAGTGGCCAATGTGACTGGAATGACGACAATTTTATGGCCGTATAACGTAATTGCTGAATAATACGTTTCCGCTACTTCACCTAACCCCACTGCTGCCATCGCTCGGTTAAACGTTAACGTATCGATCAACTGATACAATGGAATGGCGACACCGACCAAGACGAACGGTCCGGCATAGGATAACAATTCCAAAATCATTTGTTTTCGTGAAATCGTTGGTTCTAGTGTCGGTGCCTTTTCCATCTCTCGCTCCATGAGTGGTTTACGTTTTCGATAATACCAATACAAGACAGCGCTAGAAGCAATCGCTCCAATAAAGGCAGAAAACGTCGCTAATCCGACAGCCGTTGTTAACGTGCCACCAATCACCTTGATGACAATATATGTTGCGCTCAGCAAGAAAATGATGCGCACGATTTGTTCAACGACCACCGAGATGGCGGTTGGCCCCATTGAATTATGCCCTTGAAAATAACCACGGGTCATACTCATCGCTGGTATGATCAACAACGCAAAGCTGACCATCCGAATGACAAATGCTACATCTTCCTGTGTATTTTCGAATCCTTCACTCGGAATCACAATTCCAGAAACCCAATCCGCCGTCAAAAACATCAAGGCAAACGCAAAAAAGCCTGTACCGATCATGATGCTAAAACCTGTTCGATACATCGCTTCTTTCGTTGCATAATCACCTATGGAATGATATTTCGAAACAAACTTCGACATGGCAAGCGGGATACCCATCGTCGAAATACTGATGAAAATCGTATACGGTATGTATCCGTAGTTATATAATGCCCCACCGGCCTCGCCGACGAGCATATAAAAAGGGATGACATAAATGACACCCAGGATTTTCGATAAAAAATTGGCACTCGTCAACATCATCGTGCCACGGACGATATTTGGTTTCGACATAATTTCACCTACAAATAGTTGTTCCTGATAACCCTTTTATTTTATCATACTATAGAAGGAAAACCACAAAAAGAAAGGCATGAGCCGATTTGACATACGATGTTGTCGTCATCGGCGGTGGCCCATCCGGACTGATGGCTGCCAATACCGCTGCAAAAAATGGCGCAAAAACACTATTAATCGAAAAAGGAAATAAGCTAGGCAGAAAGCTCGCCATCAGTGGTGGCGGTCGCTGCAACGTGACCAATGTGTTGCCTGACAAGGAACTAATTGATCATATACCCGGAAATGGCCGCTTCCTATACAGCGCTTTTTCCATTTTCGACAACCAAGCGATTATAGAGTTTTTTGAAAACCTTGGAGTTGCGTTGAAAGAAGAAGACAAAGGGCGCATGTTTCCTGTCAGTGACTCCGCCCAAACCGTGGTACAGACGTTGCTTCGAGAATTGGATCAGCAAGGAGTCGAGAAGCGGCTGAACACGCGTGTCGAAGCCATCCATTATGGGGATGAGGTGCACCAGATTATTTTGCCTGGAAAAGAAAAAGTTGAAACGAAATGCGTTGTGATTGCAGTCGGTGGAAAATCCGTTCCGAAGACGGGCAGTGAAGGTGACGGCTATGCGTGGGCCAAAACGGCTGGTCATACAATTACTGAACTGTACCCAACGGAAGTGCCACTCACTTCATCGGAACCTTTTATCCGTGAACGCGTTTTGCAAGGCATTTCATTGCGTGATGTGGCGATTACCGCCTTGAAGCCAAACGGAAAGCCGATCAAGACCCATCGCTGGGATCTGTTATTTACGCATCAAGGCATTTCAGGTCCAGCCGCTTTACGTTTGAGTCAATTTGTCGTTAAGGCTTTGAAAAAATTTAACGTGGATGAATTGGTTGTGGAGATTGATTGTTCGCCAGATGAACACGAACAGGCTTTGATTGATCGATTGGTGAAACTGGCGAAGGAATCTCCAAATAAATCAATCAAATCCGTTTGGAAACCGTTGCTGCCTGAACGATTTCTGTTATTTTTGTTGGAACGAATTAGGTTGAGTGCAGACACGACCTTCCATCATCTAGAAAAGAAAAAAGTCATCGAATTCGCACATGAAATGAAGCATTTTCAGGTTCGAGTGAATGGCACCCTACCGATCGATAAAGCCTTCATTACCGGGGGCGGCGTGTCATTGAAGGAGATTATCCCCAACCAGATGGCATCCAAGCTAATGGATCGGCTATACTTTTGCGGCGAAATTCTAGATATTCACGGCTACACCGGCGGCTTCAACATCACCGCCGCATTCTCAACCGGCTATGTAGCAGGGATGAATGCGGCGGAGCGGGCTGGTTTTTGAAGCGAGAGTGTGAGGCGGCTTGCACGAGTTTGGGTATGGATGGATTGCACGGCTGCGGGCGTGAATTGCGCGGCTATGAGAGCGAATTGCACGGCTGCGCGAAATAATTGCACGGCTTCGAGAATTTATTGCACGGCTAAACGAAATAATTGAGCGGCTTCCGCAATTTATTGCACGGCTACCA
>CALGNY010000086.1 GCA_937958375.1 uncultured Bacillaceae bacterium | reverse complement strand
AAATGTAAGGGTTTCCTTCAAATCCTCCAAAAATTTCTATCACAAACCCCTTGCCAGCTCATAAATAAATGGTATACTGAAAGCGAACAATTTCATAAGCGTTTTTCATATAATCGCGGGGATATGGCCTGCAAGTTTCTACCGGTTTACCGTAAATAAACCGACTATGAAAAGCACGTACGGTAGCATCTTCTAATCCAAGATGCTGATTTCTTTTTCGACTTTTTAAGCTCGAAGTACATGCTTTTTCATACAAGCGTGTAGTTCGAGCTTTTTTAATGGTTCGGAAAACGTACTGTGTGAATTCCATTTTCATCTGGTTTTCATGAATTGGATTATATGAAAAGCGTCCAAAACCAATTAAGGGAGGACGTTAAACAATGGAGCATGCACAAAAAGAAGTAGAACCAATCGTTCAAGAGCAACAAGAAGAACACTCGGAGCAAGAAAAGCTCTCAACTGGAAAGTCCTTTTTCGTCGGATTCCAACATGTCTTAGCGATGGATCTATTTATTCCACCAATCATTCTGGCTGGATTGCTTTCTTTTACCGTTGCTGACACAGCCTTATTGATTCAAATGACATTTATCGCATGTGGACTCGCGACGTTAATCCAAGCGGGTTTTGCGATGAAACTTCCGGTCATGCAAGGACCGTCATTTGTACCGCTGAGCGCTCTTGCGGCTATCGGAACGACCTCAGGTATCGGTGCAATGATTGGGAGTTTGATTCCCGGTGCGATACTCATTGCTTTAATCGGCCGACTGAAATTATTTAGTAAGGTCGTCAAAAAGTTCATTCCACCCATTGTCGCAGGTACGGTGATTGTCGTTGTCGGAATTTCTTTGATGCCAAGTGCGATTACTTCGATTTATAACGCGCCCGGCAATGCCAATGTCAATATTATGATTGCGTTCATTGCGGCCGCGATTTTGATTGTCTGCATGTATATCGGTGAGAAAGCAACGAAGCGTTTTCGTTTTGTGAAGCTGGCATCGGTCATTTTGGCACTCGGAATTGGCACGTTGATTGCTTCTTTCTATGGCATGGTTGATTTTTCATCCGTAAAAGAGAGTTCTTGGTTTGCCTTGCCGTCCATTTTTGCATTCGGCATGCCGACGTTTGAACTAGATGCAATTTTGATTATGCTAGCCATCTATCTCATCATCGTGATCGAAACGACTGGAACGTGGTTTACGGTGGCAGAAGTGACAGACAAAAAACTAGATGAAAAACGCTTGAACGGCGGGGCGGTCGGTGAAGGGTTAGGTTGTTTCACCGGTTCCCTTTTCGGCGGAACACCAGTTACAGGCTATTCATCTAACGCTGGAATCATTGCGGTAACGGGAATCAAAAGTCGCAGGCCGATTCTAGCTGGTGGAGTCATTTTGATTTTGCTGGGGATGATGCCAAAATTAACGAGCATCATTGCCAGTATTCCAGTGGTCGTCATTAACGGAGTGTTCGCCGTTCTTTGTGTCGTCATTATGATGAATGGGATGAAAGTCATTAAGAACGAACCCTTTACGGAAAGAAATATGATTGTCATCGGTGTTCCGATTATGCTTGCATTATTTGCAGTGATGATTCCGCAAGAAGTTATGAATGGATTACCGAACATCGTCACGTATTTCGTCGCTTCTGGTACAGCAGTCGGAGCAATCGGAGCATTACTACTTAATATCGTTTTGCCAGAAACGTTGGAAGACAGGAAGAAAATTAAGCCAAAAGGAGAGGTCGAATATGCAGCAAGATAGATTATGGAACGAGTGGCATCCCGTATGTAAGGCGGAGGAGTTAGGCGATGATCCGAAGCAGGTACAGGTCTTGGGCGAACGCGTCGTTATTTTCCGAAACGAAAAAGGCGTTCATGCTTTCAAAGACCTATGTATTCACCGTGGGGCAGCTCTTTCATTAGGGAAAGTCGTCGACGGAAAACTTGTCTGTGCCTATCACGCATGGGAGTATGACGAACAAGGTGTCTGTACGAAAATCCCAGCACTTCCTTGCGATCGACCAATTCCGAAAAAAGCCCGTGCGGTTGTCTATCATTGTGAAGAATATTTAGGATTAATTTGGGTTTGTCTAGGTGATGAACCGGAAAAATTAATTAACTATCCAGAAGCTGAAATGGAAGGCTATCGCACGATTATTTGCGGGCCGTACGAAGTGAAAGCGAACGCCCCGCGACTTGTCGAAAACTTTATTGACGTTGCTCACTTGATGTTTGTCCATGAAGGTATGCTTGGTGATGCGGACCATGCAGAAGTCGTTGACTATGATGTTGACTTTGTCGACGGACGTCTGATCACTAGTAAAATACCAGTTTATCAACCGAATGCGGACGGACGATCAAAAGGCGGTTATTCGGATTATGTCTATCAAGTTTTACGCCCAACGATTGCGCGTTTCACGAAAACCACTGAAGGAAGCGACGAAGAATTCACAATTTTACTTGCGGTCAATCAAGAGGACAACGAACAAAGCCGTGTCTTTATGCTGTTGACTCGAAACTATGAACTCGACCAACCAGATGAACC
>CALGNY010000085.1 GCA_937958375.1 uncultured Bacillaceae bacterium | reverse complement strand
AACAGTGATAGTTCATTTCCCATGTTCGGTAATCGTTCCTGGGTGTAGTCAACGAATTTTTCTGCAAAATTCTTAGGTGAGAGATAAAAAATAGACCAAACGGTGGAAAAGCCGATTGCCACGAGTGGAACGATTGTGATGACGGAAAGATCGACGAATTGTTCGAGAAGAATCGTTGTGACCGTCATTGTGACAATAATGGCAATGAGCTGAAACATTTTTCGCTTTGCTTTTCGTAATTTTTCCTCATCAATCGAGTCATCATTTATTTGGATCGGTTCAGAATTTTTTCCTTGGGTCAGCATGCCCAACAAAATTCCAACGATGGCAAGCACGAAACCATACGGAAACAACTCCAACCAGGTAATGTCAAAATAACTCAGCACGAGCGCCACCGAAATAAAGTACGGCGACCACATGAAAGCCATGGCAAAACCGCGGTTCATCGCCTTCAATTTTAAATTATTATGTTTTTTGAAGGCACCCGTGTTCGTAAGCTGGTGCATAATCGGGATCGATCCCAGATTCATCACCGAACCAATCCCCATCAACGACAACTGCATATAGGAATACATTTGCTTCGTCGACCGGATATAAGAAGAGAAAATAATGTCCATCGAATTTAAATATTTTCCCGCTGTGATCGGGATGGAAATGAGCGGCACGAAAATGAAAATCGCCAGCAAACCAGCATTTTCATCAAAGCTCATGATCATCGGGACGAGTCCTTCGCCAAAAATCGAGAGAACAATCGTCAGGACGAGCAATGTACTAATCAGGATTCGTGGCACTTTAGTCAGATAAGGGATAAATAAAATGAGCGTAATCAGTGCAAAAATGCTGACTAATGTAGGCAAAATCGGATGATCGATAAATTGGGAAACCAAGTACGTGATTCCCATCAAAAGAATTGCGGTGGGTCTGTACCAGATATATTTCATCTTGATGCTCCTTTGAGTCTCGCTTGTACTATTATAGGAAAGTTGGCCTGATTTGTCATGAGGATGGTAGGATGAAGGATGAATATGTCGGATCGGATTGCAGAATATATAGCTCCTTAGATGTAAGATATGGTCTCGGTAGTAAAAATTTGTGCGCGATGTTGAGAAATATGCGTTTGTCCGAGGAATTTATCGTGGAAATATGCGCCCAACGTTGTGAGAAATGGTCCCTTCAGTGTGGGATATGCGCCCTTCTTCGAAATAAATGTGCCCTCCAC
>CALGNY010000084.1 GCA_937958375.1 uncultured Bacillaceae bacterium | reverse complement strand
ATGGTCGGACGAAATGATCCGTGTCCTTGTGGGAGCGGAAAGAAATACAAAAAATGTTGTTTGAATAAGGATCAACAGGTAACGGGAATGGTTTCAGAAGTAATGAAAGAAGAAACCATAGTTGCTTTTCAACGGATGATTCTCAGTGCCGAAGAATTACATGAACTCCTTCCGAATCGATTTGTAGTATTGGAAGATAAGGATCTTGCCTTTGCCTATCACGTTTCGATTATTTTTAATTCATTACGTAATCAAGAGAAGGAAGAAGGGTTGTCCTATTTGGATTACGTCATCAATCGGCAGAAAAAGAAAGTGCGACGTGAATCGGTTGTACGTAGTATGGCGAACTGGCGAGATATGAAGCCGAGCTTCTTTGAAATTTTGGATAGTGAAAATCAAGTGGCTCGTGCAAAGGATGTCTTTACCGGTCAAGAACAACAGCTTCTGCTCGACATCCCGCTTGATGAACTGGATGTTGTATTTGGTTTTCCGATTCAATGTGGCCCATATTTGATTTTCCCGCATGTTCCGATTGAGATTATCGATTATGAGATGGATTTCTTAAAAGAAATGTTCCGTCTCCAAGCTCAAGAAGACGGAAAAAGCATGGATGAATTCCTAAAGGATTATGATTTTGTTTTCCCTGCAGTGGATCGAATTGAGGAAATTTATGATGAATATGAAACATATAAACATATGGATTTTCAGTTGCTGCCAGAAGAAATCGAAGTGCTACATGGCATACAGGAATTGAGGCAGTACGGGAATGATGAACTGATCAAAATGATGGAAGAAGATTGGATTGATATGTCTTCCAACCTGTTTATCCAGATGAACAAGCCCGAGCCAATGATTGCTGCATTCGAGTATGTCTATCGGGAAGATCTGTACCCAGAGGACTATAAAAAAGTGACGTTAAGCTATCTGGCGGAAAAATATAATACGTCACCTGGATCGATTTCGAATCGAAAGAAACAGATAGAAGAATTTCATGATTTGTCTTTTCAAGAAGCTGATTCGCCGATGATTATGCGTCAGTCACCAGGCAATGATTTTTCCAGTCCGACAGAGGAGTTGTTTCGGGCGATGGGCGAGCAAACGTTTGAAAATGACGAAGACATCCAACGTTTCATTGAACAGTGGAATGAGACGGGTGGCGAGGGAATGATGCCTGAGTATTCGGATGCGGAGCAGCTATTCTACCGTGCGGCAGAGGCCCCACCTGAGGAGCAAAAGGAGTTACTGAAAAAAGTCCTTGAGCTGGATCCGGATTATATCGATGCACTCGTTCGTTACTCCGAGTATGTAGATAATGATGAAAAAGAGATGTATCTGAAGCGAGCGTTGACATTGGGTGAACGGGAATTCGACCAAGCATTTGAGAAAGAAAATGCAGGCCATTATTGGTTGATTTTTGAAACGAGACCGTTTATGCGTGCCTTGTACGCGTACGCTCATCACCTGGTTGAAAAGGAAAAACACAAAAAAGCAAGCGAGATTTTTGAACGGATTCTGTATTTGAATGATAACGATAATCTGGGTGTTCGCTATGATTTGATTCCCTTGCTGATCGAAATCGGTGAGTTTGAAAAAGCGGAAAACTTGTTTAATCAGTTTCCTGAGCAAACGACGGAAATGATGTATCATAAAGTACTGTTCGATGCGAAAAGTGGGAAAAGCGAGAAGGAGCTGGAGCGAACGATCCGAAAGGCCTTGCAGACGAACAACAAAGTCATCGTGATGATGGGGCTGTTACCAGAGTTTAAAAATGCTCCGCCAACTCCTAGAATCGGTCAAGAAGAATACGAAGGTTTACAATATGCATCCCATTATGCTCAGTATTGGGACGAGCCGCTTATGGAGAAAGTAAGAGATCTATACGAATAAGATTCATGAAGCTCACTGGATTACCGGTGAGTTTTTTTATTGCCGTCTCATTACAGATTCCCCTGTTCTGTGATAAACTAATAATTATTACAATATTCAAACAAGTGATGGGTGAGGGCTATGCGTACCGTTCCAATTGTGGTTTCTCAATTCATACCGCCGAAGATTCGCGAGCATTTTGTCATGCGTGCAAAATTGCAACGGAAATTACATATGATTCCTGATTATCCGCTGACGATCATTCATTCGGGGGCGGGTTACGGGAAGAGTACGGGCATCAGTCAATTTGTCGAAACATCATCGGAGCGGATTTGTTGGTTTTCGGTATCTGCCTATGACCATGATTTCATTCCGTTTATGAAAAAATTGATTTATTCGGTCCGAACACAGAATAGTGAATTTGGTGAGCGGGTCATCCAAGAAATGGAGTCGCTCGATCGGCCGGTCCAAGATGCCGATTTATGGTCATTTATGGCGATGGTCGTCAATGAATTGAGCAAGGAAGAACGGTTGGTCGTCATCATTGACGATGCGCATCATTTGATGAAATCCGAGCCGATTTCGAAATGGCTGCAGTTGTTTATTGAGCATTTGCCTGCCCAAATCCACTTTGTGCTATCCTCGAGAAATTTTCCGAAGTGGCCGATCCTTTCGCAAATGAAGGCGAAAAGTGAGTTGCTTGAGGTCAAACAGGAAGATTTGATGCTGAGTGAAGAGGAATTGGAGCACCTGATCATCGATTTGCATGGCATTGAGTTACCGGAAGAAGCCATTCACCAGATCCATGAGTTGACGGAGGGGTGGACAATTGCGTGTGCGATGTTCGTCCAACAATTGAAGATGGGCGAGTCGGTCAACAAATTGCTCCTCAATCAATCCGGAAGCTTAGAGGATTTATTTGAATATATGATGCTAGAGATTCTATCGAAACAACCGACAGAGGTCCAGCAATTTTTAATGGATTCAAGTGTGTTTGAAGTCATCACGCCTTCGATTGTTCAGCAGCTGTTGGAAGATGACGGCTCGATTGAGCAGTTGGACCAAATGAGTGAGCAGAATTTATTTTTACAAAAAATCGATGAGGATACGTACCGCTATCATGCATTGTTTAAAGTATTTTTGGAAAAAAGATTGCAGGTGAAAGATCCGGAACGCTATCGTGCATTGAATATGCGTGCGGCTGATTTTTTTGAAAAAGACAATAGCTTCGAAAAGGCGATCCAGCACTACCAAGCGATTCGAGAGGTTCAAAAAATTGCGGAGTTGTTGGAAGAGCAGGGACTGACGTTACTGAAGGACGGGAAGCTGGAATTGCTTGAAATCCAATTGGAAACGATTCCGGAGAAGATTCAAGGCAATTATCCACTGTTGATTTATTTAAAAGGGGAAGTATTCCGCTACCGGTCGAATTATGAAGCGGCCGAGCGTTTTTATGATGCAGCCATCGAGAAGGCGCATACGCTTGACCGGACAGATGTCATCAGCTTGGCGTCAGAAGGCAAGGCACATATTTACTTGGATACGATCCGTCCACTGAAAGCGAAGCGGTTACTGGAGGAAGCGATCACCTATCGGGAAGCGCATAGTGACAACCAAGAGGACTTGGCTCGGCTGTATTATATGCTTGGTGAAAATTTGATCAACTCCGGTTCTGCCAAAAAAGCAGAGATTTGGCTGAAAAAGGCGAAGGAATCGAATTTGTTTTTGGACGATGTCAACTTGGAAGCTCGCATTTATTTGCGGACCGGTCAATTGGAACGGGCGAAACGATTTTTGTTGGATAAAAAAGAGCAGATGGCGCAAGTCGAGTATAATCAGCTGCCGAAATCACATCGGGATACCGATATTTTGCTATCGATCATTTTTTCCATGCTCGGTGAACCGGAGCAAGGGAAAAAATATGCGGAAATCGGACTCCGGCAAGGTGTGGAGTATGATTCACCGTTTGTCGAGGCGTGTGGGTGGATGCGGCTCGGTCATACGGAACAGTTGTTGCAAAAATATGATCGACAGACGACAGAAGCGTGTTATGAAAATGCCCTGCGGATTATGGAGGAGTTGAATGTCTCCCGCGGAAAAGCAGAACCATATATGGGGCTTTGCATGCTGTACGGAAATGACCAGCAGTACGACAAAGCGATTGCTGCCGGCATGAAAGGCCTCGAGGAAACCGAAAAGGTGAACGATCTTTGGTTGTCGGCATTGATTCTTGTCTGTTTGGGAATCAGTTCGCTTCAGGCCAAACGATACGAAAAAGCCAGCACGTTTTTTGAAGATGCGTCATTGTATTTCCGGACGTGTGAAGATGATTATGGCATCATGGTCGTTTCATTTTGGCAGGCATATGCCAGTTTTCAGGCGGAGGACTGGGATGTTTTTGAAGAGAAAATGACGTTGTTTACAAAGATGATCCAAGCCAATCATTATGAATTTTTCCTACGCAAGAAGACGCTGTTGGGGCCGACTGATTTGCAGGTCACGGTGCCGCTCTTGTACCAAGCTTACGAACGGGGAATTCAGAAAAGCTACATCGGCCGGCTGATTTATGAATTGGGATACCATCAAGCAGAGAATCATCCGGGTTACACGCTACATATCCGGACGCTCGGTCGATTGGAGGTTTCAGTTGGTCCGAATGTAGTTGAGGAATCGATGTGGCAACGGGAGAAGGCAAAAGAGCTCCTGGAATTAATGGTGACGAAGCGAAATAAATTAATCCGGAAAGAAGCGCTGTTTGAAGCGTTGTGGCCAGGTGAAGATGAAGAAAGCGCCAATAAAAAATTGAAGGTGACGCTGAATCAGTTGTTGAAAGTGCTCGAACCGAATCGGAAAGCGAGACAAGAGTCTTTTTTCATTAACCGTGAAGGGAATTCCTATGGGTTGAATCCACGTGCGGGGATCGAACTCGATGTCAGTGAATTTGAGCGATTGATCCTCGCGGGCATGGATGAAAGTGACCCGGAAAAGGCAAAAGATTTATTGTTGAAAGGGCTGGAATTTTACCAAGGTGATTATTTATCCACCCGCGGCTCGGCGGATTGGGTGATCGGTGAGCGGGAGCGTTTGCAGGTGCTGTTTTTGCAAGGTGCCGAGATGCTCGCACAAATTTCTGTTCGGTTGAAAGAATATAACCGCTGCCTCTATTGGTGCCAGCGAATTTTGCAACATGAAGTGACATGGGAGGAAGCTTATCGTTTGACCATTTATAGCTACTATCAACAAGACAACCGCCCGCAAGCCTTGAAATGGTATCGCCGTTGTGAAGAAGTGTTGAAAAGAGAACTAGGCGTCGAACCAACTATGGCGACGAAAGAGCTGTTGGAAATGCTTCAGTAGGCTGCTATGTTGCGTGATGGGCGCATATATACTTTGGAAGGCTCATATTTATTGGTGGCGGGCACATATTTCTCAGCCAAGGGCGCATATATTTCGCGCTAGGGCGCATATATTTCCGAGTTCGGCACATAAATTCCGATGACGGGCACATATAATTCGAATTAGGGCACATATATCTTTCTTATGGGACCATATATCTTGCTGGAGGTCGCATTTAATAGCAAAATGGGTCCATATATCTTCACTAGGGCGCATAGATTTTATTCAAATTCATGTTCAGAAGGACGATATTCGCCAAGGCGAATATCCACGAATCGATTCTAATAAAGAAACCTCCCAAACTCGGGAGGTTATCTTTTTCCGAACTTACACGCGCTTCACCAATTTATAAAACCCAAACGACGCCAAAAATACGACAAAGGCGATCGCCACCAAACTCACAATGTAAATGGCTCCGCTTCCCAGGTGATTCAAGAGGGTTTCATTAGCAGGTGCGCCCGATAAAAATAAATAATTGGCATCCAAAGCCGGATTCACAATCACGCCGATGACCAACGCATACACCAATAATCCACCGAAGACCGTCAGGCAATGTTTTAGCGTGATGTGCAGGTCAATCACCAGAACCAAATAGAGGCTCGCTACCGAAACGACAATGTGGTGCAAGAAAAATTGCCAGTACCGGTAATGAGGAAAATCATGAGCCAAGTCTGGAGTGATGACCGCTAGTCCTGTTGAAACGAATCCGATGAAAAACGTCATTTTAATCAGTTTTTTGTTTAGTGTAATCAACGAAAAGATCGCCAAGATGCCTGATAGACTTGTAATGTGAAGCGGGAGGCTATGCCCGAGCCGCCACGTATCGTTAACGATCATCCACGTGTGATAGCTGACCACCGAAATAATGAGAATCCCAGCAAACGACCAGCGGATCCTATTTTTTAACTGTTGGTTAGCTGCGATTTTTTTGTAATTTAGAAGAATAGCAGCTAACAACACGAGGTAAAGAACAATCATGGCCATATGACTCGAACTGAATAACGAAAAACGGCTTTGAACGTCCCCGCTAAACCAAAAATCCATCTCGCATACCCCAATCTCTTTTTAGTTTCGTGTACTCTTCAGGGGATCAACCGATATCTCTTGAGAAATCAATATGATAGCTTGGTTTTTTTCTTGGCATAGTCAAAGAAATATAAATCGATAATAGAATACAGCATAATAGCGTGATGTGGAAAATCGTATGTAGTGTGTTCGGGACAATCCCATTCATGACGGGGAGGAAAGCGTGTGTATCTCCAAACATTTGGTCGTATCGTTCGACTCTTGATTCTGCGCCATAACCAAAAAAGTAAGGGATCCACCAGGCAATCAGTACTCCCGCAAAGATGGATGATTGATGAATAATTAACCACAGACGAATGAAAATGGGATACCTTTTTCCCATAAAAGCGATCACCAATCCCATCAATAGTAAAATTTGCGCGACATTAATTAACGTGACCGTCAGCAATTCACTGAATGACTGTTCTTCTCTGATGGCTTGCACGTCATTTAATGCGCCCAAAGGAACCCAATCTTGCACAATAAATAATAAAATAAAACTGAGTCCGCCCAACAAGAACTTTTCTGATAAACGAATGTCCCTTTTCATGACTTCCCCCCAATAAAATTTAGATCATCATAGCTTGCAAGAATTATACCATTTTCAGATAATTCTTTCTATGACTACTTTTTCTTGAGATCAACCTTTTTCCGCCGAAATTAATAGAAACATAGGTCTTCGGTTCTCATCTGCCAATTCAGAATTCTTTTCGAGTTGTTCTGTAGAAATAGATGATTCTTGAACCGCTTTTATTTGAAAGCCGTTTTCGAGTAGGTCATTTACATAGGTTGCAATCGTTCGATGATATTTGGTTACTTCTTCATTTAGAAATGTTGTTTTTCGCAAACCTTCTTGTTGATAATGGTCGACTGGCCAATGCAATCGATTTCCTGATTCATCGTAATGCCAATCTTGCTCACCCCGAGCCGTAAAAATAGGATGTTCAACAGAAAAAACAAATTGTCCATTAGGTTTTAACCAGTGATTGATCTTTTCACAGACTGATTTAAACGATTTGACGTAATGAAAAGCCAGCGAACTGATCACCACATCAAATTCAGCTTGGGAGAAATCTATGTCTTCAATGGATGAATGGATATAAAATTAGGGGGTGATACCATTCGTGTTTGAGATATGTGTCACTACTATTATTGGAATGTCCCTTATCTATTACGGATACAAGCACAAAATAAGTAATCAATCTAAACTTGAAATGAAAAGATTAGAGATTGAACATACGAAACTTCGCATCAAAGAAAAGGCATTAGATCGAGAAATAGAAAATGAAAGAAAAGACACTTAGGATATTTTACTCCCAAGTGTCTTTTTACTTATTCAACTTCAGTGATTTTATCCCTATATAGAATCAGTGCAGAATAGTAAAATATAGGGTTGGTAAATTTCACATCCACTATCTCAATATTTGGGTCTGACATAAATTCATTTAATTTCTTATCAAAAGATTCATCTGACCAACCAACAATTGTCTTTGCTTTCAAGTGAACACCTCCTTCCCTCTATAGATACAGGGAGCGGCTCCTTAACATTAAAGTTTATTAAATTCCTTCATTAACTCATTAACAACTTCTTGATATCTTTGTTGTCCCCAAGAGTTATATGATGGATGTGGTATCCTATCCAAATACTTCACCTCATAGTCTCCGTCAGTAGCCTCCCTTTTTTTCTGAAATGTCCACACCGACTACTTCGTTTGCCTGCTGTTCACATGCGTAGCGGCAATGCCAGCCAAAGCCACAGCCCAAGTCGAGCACTCGTTGATTTTTCACATTGGGAATCAGGGCCTTCAGAATCGGCCATTCGCCTGCACCATCCAGCCATCAACAGATCGGGTCAAGTTGGCATAGGCCGAAAAGAATTTCGGATCATAGTATTTATTTACTTTCATGAGTAACGCCCCCCTTCATGCCATTTCACTAAATGAAGTTCAAATTCATTATATTTGTATCCTTCAAGATTTATTTTTCTTCTCCTGCCACAAAATTAACGGAATAGATATTTTGTTATTGACATATGTATCACAAAACGATATATTAAATATAAATATATCATAAAGTGATATAAAAGAGGTGGTACTTTGGCGAAAACAGAGCAGTTAACGGATTCGATGTTTTATATCATGGCAGCTTTGACTCAGCCACGACACGGCTATGCCATTATGAATCTGATCGAAGAGACAACAGACGGAGCTGTCACTATCGGCCCCGCTTCCATGTATACAATCATTAAAAAGTTACTGAAGCAAGAATGGATTTCCTTATACAATGAAGCGGACTCAAGACGGAAAACGTATCAGCTAACCGAAAGAGGGCGGGATGTATTGGCTGAAGATTTGCAGGTAAGAAAGAAATTGATTGAATTGGCTGAAGCCGGATTGGAGGGAAAAAAATGAAGCAGACGAAGTATATCACTTCAGGTGGGTTAGCTTTTTCGGAAAATCGGGATATGGAAAAATTACGTCGTTATTCAAAGAAAGGCTGGCATGTCCGTGACTTCGCATTCATGGGCTATAAGCTTGAGAAAGGGGAAGAGGCAGATTATATTTACAGTATTGACTATCAAACGGTAACATCTGATGAAAAGGCCGAGTACTTTGACTTCTTTTCTGATTCTGGGTGGTTCCATGTCGCTTCGGATGGCAATATCCATTTGTTTCGGGCACTGCCGGATCAAAAGCCCATTTACACGGATGATGAGACGACTATTGAAAAATATTCAAATTCCACGCGTACCATTACGCCGATATCCTTAGGCGTCATTTTACTAACCGCACTCTTATGGATTACGGCAGCATTCACATCGGGCGGATTGCAATCCGTACTCAACGGATTAGCGATCGTGTTAACCATTATCGCTGTGCCTGCTGCGTTAACCCTCATCGGTGTCCATTATCATCGATGGAAAGCAGAGGGAAGAAGAGGTTTGAACCATGCGATTAAAATTTTGCTTGCTCTCCTTGTTCTTCTCGTTTTAGCGACGCACGTCTTTTTCAATAGTCCAGGAGAGAGTTTGAGGTTCATCTTGACGATCACCTTAGCCGGAATCGCTGGCCCGATTGCCTTATGGGCCGTCATGAGCATCTATCATAACCGAAAAAATTAATTTGACAGAGGATATGCGTTTTTTTGCGCGTATCCTCTGGTTTTTTTATATGAAGGTAATAGATTGCGAGGCGGAGGTAACATAAGTGCCTGGTTGGGGCGCATAACTTCTGATCGTGGTCGCATATATTCAGAGTATGGGCACATATTTTCCGCTAAGGGGCACATAAATCTCGGCTACGGGCGCATATTTTCCACTGGAGGGCACATAAATCTCGGCCACGGGCACATACTTTCCGCTGACGGACACATATATCTCTTCGGAGGTCGCATATCCACCAGGCTAGGGTTCATATACTTCATCTGCCGGCGCATATCTCACCGTGATGGTCGCATATTTTCCTCTTCCGGGCACATAAATTTCGAATACGGACACATATATTTCGCTTACGGGCACATATCTACCGGCTGAGGTCGCATATCTACCAAGCCAGGCTCATATTTTTCATCCACGGGCC
>CALGNY010000083.1 GCA_937958375.1 uncultured Bacillaceae bacterium | reverse complement strand
CTCAAAATGTTAAGCCCTGCAACGCCTCCACGCTCAGCCAGCGTCTTCAATTGCTCATCCGTCAGGTTCCGTGGAATCTCTCCGACCTCCCGGCTATTCGAATGCGACGCGATGACTGGCCCTTCGGTAAACCGCATCACATCTTCAAATCCACGGTCATTGATATGGCTCACATCAATAATCATGCCGAGCCGCTCCGCTTCTTTTACGAGCGCTTCACCAAACTGCGTCAGCCCACCGCCTCGGTCTTCCACATCCATTGAAAAATGACAGCCATCTGCCGCATAATTTCGCCTACTCCATGTCAGTCCAACAAACCGAACGCCCAATTCATAAAACACACGCAACAAAGACAGATCATCATAAAGCGGTTCGACACCTTCAAACGAAAGCATGATTCCCACTTTCCCGGTGCGTTTCGCTTCCATAATGTCTTCATAAGTCTTACAAAACATCAGCTCATCCGGTGACTCATCAATCTCCGCATACAATGCACTCACTTGATTCAACGCCTTACGCAAAACCATCTCAGGAATAAACGCATTATCCACAAAAATCGATGATACAATCAGATTGAATCCACCTTTTTTGAAATTCGGCAAATGATCCGTCTCAATCACCTTCGTCCGACCAAGCGCCCGCTGCTCAACGACGTCAAACAACAAGTCGTAGTGCGCATCGATGATCAATGCCTCTTCATGAATTTCTTGAATTCGTTCGTCCATGATCAACACATCCTTCTCTAAATTAGCCTATTTCTACAATAACATAATGAAGAACATCCTTCTCTCAGTCGATGTGTTCGCATAAGATATACAAAAATCCGGAGGGGATAAAACAAATGGGTGAAAAAGAGAAAAAGAAAGTATCGCTGACCATTGAGGAATACGAAAGGGCAGAATTCTTGAAGCTGCTCATCAAAGAAGCAGATACCCCAACTGAACTCAAACGCCATTACATGGAACTCATGCAGATTTATCACAAAGGGCATATACGTTATATGAAAAATCAATTAGAATAAAATCAAAAAGAATATTGTGACAGGAGAGAAACCAAATGAATTTCAACGACTTTACAGCTGCACAAGTAAGAATTGCCAGACCGACAGACAAATTTGAGGAAGTCATCGATTTCTATGAAAATGGCTTGGGACTGAAACGTATCGGCGACTTTCAAGGCCACCGGGGATATGAAGGCGTCATTCTCGGCTTGCCGGATGTTCATTACCATCTGGAATTCACTCGGCATATCGATGGCAGCCCATGCCCGGCGCCGACAAAAGATAACCTGCTTGTATTTTATATCACAAATAAACAAGAAATCGAAAAGGTTGCCCGTCGACTCGAAAAAATGGGCTACCCAGAAGTTGAACCAGAGAATCCATATTGGGAAGAGAAAGGCGTCACAATCGAAGACCCAGATGGTTGGCGGATTGTATTGATGAATCGATCGTTTACCGACTAAACGGAAAA
>CALGNY010000082.1 GCA_937958375.1 uncultured Bacillaceae bacterium | reverse complement strand
GAATAATTCGAAATTAGTACGGAATACTTTTGAATTAGTACGGAAAAACTCAAAATTAGTACGGAATTAACCTTAAAAAGTACGGAATCTCTTCCACGAAGCCTAAACAGCGTACCAGCAATTAACATACATACCCGTATACTTAGCTTCACAAACTATCGTTAAAATATGAGGAAAGGTGTGAAAAACTGTGCAAATGAGAAATGTGGATTGGTTGCCGATTATTGCATCTGTAGGCATTGGTGCCGCAGCTTATAGTATGATGACCGGCAGAGGTGGGCAGCTTCAGCAAATGATTCCTGGTGTCAGCAATATGTTGAGTCAATCCCAAGGAAGAAACAACAATAAACACGAATAACATTAAAAAAGGAGCTGTCGCAATGAGGGCAGCTCCTTTATAACTAATGATTCCCGATCAATTTTGCGGATTGGATGAGTTTCTCAATCTCATCATGCTTTCCTTGATGCAATAAATCAACAATCCGGCTACCGACGATCACCCCATCGCAGTATTCGCTAAAATACCGGACGTGCTCGGGCGTGGAGACGCCAAATCCTGCCAACACAGGCACATCAGTGACTTGTTTCAATTGGTTCAGATGTTCTCCAAGCTCATCGGCAAATCCGTCCCTCGCTCCGGTTGTTCCATTGATGGTCACAGCATACAAAAAGCCTTCCGTACGCTTGCCGATTTGAGCCAAACGATCCGGTGTACTGGTCAATGCAGCGAGTCGGATGTGTGCCAAATCGTTTTTGGAAAGTTCTTCTGAGACGATTGACTCCTCCTCAAGCGGAACATCTGGGATAATCACCCCATCCACGCCACTCGACACACAATCTTCGACAAAAGCATCAACACCATACGTAAAGATTGGGTTGATATACGTCATTAACACAATCGGTACGGTACGGTTTTCTTTAAATTTCTTCAGCTCAGTCAATACGTTTCTAAGTGAAACCCCTTCTGATAAAGCACGTAATCCAGCTTCTTGGATAACGGGGCCGTCAGCTACCGGGTCAGAAAAAGGGATGCCCAGCTCTATCACGGTCGCACCGGCGTTCGATAGGAAGTCGATTTGATTTTGTAGTTGATCCAAGCCACCGTCACCTGCCATGATATACGGGATGAACGCTTTATCTCCTCGTTCGAGTACCTGGTTGATCGCTTGTTCTATATGCTGTTTACCCATGGATTCCACCTCCTAAGTGATGACGTACGGCTTCGACATCTTTATCGCCGCGTCCGGACAAACAAATCACAATGGTCTGATCGGGACGCATGGATGCTGCTAATTTTTTCGCATGAGCAACTGCATGGGAGCTTTCCAAGGCAGGTAAAATGCCTTCTGTTTGAGACAATCGTTGCAAGGCGTCTAAGGCTTCCTGGTCGGTAATTGATTCGTATTGCACACGGCCTTGTTCATGCAGGAAACTATGCTCTGGCCCCACACCCGGATAATCCAACCCTGCGGAAATCGAGTGGGCTTCTCGAATTTGACCGTCTTGATCCTGCAGTAAATACGTCAGCGTACCATGCAAAATTCCTTTTGATCCGTCTGTCAGTGTCGCCGCATGTTTGCCCGTTTCAATTCCTGATCCGCCTGCTTCCACACCAATTAACGAAACGCCTGATTCATCGATAAATGGAGTGAACATGCCCATCGCATTGCTGCCACCGCCGATACAAGCCACAACCGCATCCGGTAACTTGCCTTCCGCTTCCATCATCTGTTTTTTCGTTTCATCACCGATGACTCGCTGAAAGTCTCGGACAATGCGCGGAAACGGATGGGGACCGACAACTGATCCGATAATATAGTGTGTATCTTCGACGTGACTCACCCAGTAACGCAGCGCCTCATTGACCGCATCCTTTAATGTCCCGCTGCCTTGGTCGACGCTCTCTACTTTGGCTCCAAGCAATTCCATCCGGAAAACATTCAGCTTTTGCCTTTCGATATCTTCTTTTCCCATAAAAATTGTACATTCCAAGTCAAGAAGGGCGCAGACTGTTGCTGTTGCGACACCGTGTTGGCCGGCACCGGTTTCTGCGACGACCTTCTTTTTGCCCATCCGCTTGGTGAGGAGCGCCTGCCCAAGCGCGTTATTGATTTTATGGGCGCCGGTATGGTTGAGGTCCTCGCGCTTTAGGTAAATTTTCGGCCCTCCAAAGGATTTGGTCAGTCGTTCGGCAAAATAAAGAGGGGTCTCCCGGCCGACATATTGTTTCAAGTACGCAGATAATTCAACTTGAAATGCTGGATCTTTCGCTGCTTTTTCATATTCCTCTTCCAATTCCAAAACTGCTGGCATCAATGTCTCTGGAACAAAACGGCCGCCAAATTCGCCGTAATGTCCGTTCGTATTTGGTTGTTGAATTGTTTTCATATGCTCATCTCCTTATTTTTGGCTCGCTCTACAAAGGATTTAATTTTTTCTGGATCTTTGATTCTGTTGGTTTCGACACCGCTGGATACATCGACACCAACGGGCTTTGCTTCCTGAATAGCCGTCTGCACATTATCTGCATGAAGTCCGCCCGCTAAAATCATTCGGCCATGAACCTCTCGAGGCAAGTAGCGCAATACCTGCCAATCAAACACATGGCCGCTCCCACCCCGGTATTTACCGCCAGGACTGTCGAGCAAATAATAATCGACATCATAATCGCAAATCCGATTCAGCTCCTCACTACCATTCACCTGAAATGCTTTGATGACCGGGCGATTGAGTTGCTTACAATAGGCAGGTGACTCATCACCGTGAAGCTGAAGGTAATCAAGCCCGACAAAGTTGGCGATTTGCGTGATGACGTTAATCGGTTCGTTGACAAACACACCAACTGTTTTCACATGGTCAGGCAAACCACGAACAATCTGCCTAGCTAATTCCGGAGTCACCTGCCGTGAACTGTCGGCAAATACAAACCCGATAAAATCCGCACCTGAAGCGGCGGCCTGCTTTCCGGATTCGACATTTTGGATTCCGCAGATTTTGACAATCATTGTAATCGTGCCTCCCGGAAAGGGATTCGTAACGCATCAAAAGTTTGTTGAAGGTTGGATGACCGCATCATCGTTTCGCCGACGAGAATGCCACGTGCACCGGCTTGATGGACGCGATTCACATCTGCCGTTGATTTCATGCCGCTTTCGCTGATCAACAATGCGCCTGAATGGACTTGTTTTGAAAGTTTTTCTGTCGTTGTCAGGTCCACGTTAAACGATTTCAGGTCACGGTTGTTGATGCCGATGATCGGTGCCCTCAGCTCATTCGCCAAGGAAACTTCTGCTTCGTCATGAACTTCCATCAACACCTCCAACCCTAGCTCCGTCGCATAGTGATAAAGCTCTGCCAAACGATTAGGCGTTAAGGCAGCAACAATCAATAAGACGACATCGGCTCCATAGTCTCTTGCACGATCGATTTGAATTTCATCAAGGATAAAATCTTTATTCAATATTGGAACATTTACTGCTTCGCGGACTTTCAACAAATCTTCCATTCGACCCTTGAAGAAAGGTTCATCCGTTAACACCGAAATCGCACGCGCTCCCGATTGGTCATATTGCTTCGCCTGTACCGCGGGGTCTGCCTGTAATTGAATCGCTCCTTTCGAAGGAGAGGCCCGCTTAAACTCGGCAATGATATTCATGTCCTTTGATTGCTGAAACGACTCATACATCGAAATCGGCTTATGGTCCACTCGTGGGTAGCTAGCATACGATCCTTTTAACTCGTCAATTTCCACACGTTTTTGTGCTAAAATTTTTCTCAAAATCGTCATGTTAAGCACCTCGCTTGATTCGTTGACTGAATTCGATTAGATTCGTAAGTTTCTGATAGGCAGCGCCCGAATCAATGCTTTCTTTGGCCGAATCAATGCCCTCTTGAATGGTCTTGGCTTTTCCATTCGCAAAAATGCCAAGGCCTGCATTAAGGATGGTCGTATCTCGATAAGCGCCTTGCTCGCCCTTTAATACACGCATCAAGATGGATGCATTCTCTTTCGCATCGCCTCCGCGGATGTCTTCCATCGAATGAACCGGGAGCCCAAACTGTTCGGGATGCAAAGTGAACGGGACAATCATGTTATTTTCCAGAAGTGCAAGCTTGTTTTCACCGGTTAATGAAGCTTCATCCATACCGCCTGCCCCGTGAACGACAATCGCTCGTTTTCGGCCAAGTTGCCGGAGTACTTCGGCCATATCCTCAACCATGTCGGGGCGATTGATCCCGAGAAATTGTGAGGTTAATGGCACAGGATTCGTCAACGGACCGATCACATTCATTACGGTTGGAATGTTCAATGCTTTGCGGACCGTCATCAACTGCTTCATTGCTGGATGAATATGCGGCGCAAACAAAAATGTTATGCCGTTCTCATACAGCAGCTCCTCAGTGTGTTGATGGGAGAACGATAGATCGACACCAAGGTGCTCCAGCACATCTGCACTGCCGGTTTTACTCGTGATGCTCCGGTTACCGTGTTTGGCGACCGTTAGCCCAGCACCGGCCATCACAAAGGCAGCCGTCGTACTGATATTAAAGCTTTGCGAGCCATCTCCGCCTGTTCCGCAATTGTCGATGACATCACTGAGTTCGATCTCCAGTTGCATTGATTTCGATTGAATCGTTTTGGCGATCGCCGCAATTTCTTCAGGTGTTTCTCCCTTGGCGCGCAACGAACTCAAAAACGCCGCCCGGAGGATATCCGTTGTTTCTTCTGAAAAAAGCTGTTCAGCTGTTCGTTCCATTTCCGTAAACGATAAATGTTCGCCTTCTGTTACCTTTTTTAAGCTATCGATCATCGTGTAAAACTCCTTTCGAATAATATAAAAAATCCCTCACAAACACAGAACGACTGTGTTCATAAGGGACGATTCTAGACCGCGGTGCCACCATTATTGAAGAAATAAATACTCTTCCGCTCTCAACCCGATAACGGGGGTAAGCCGTTTTTTCCTACTTCAATCGTTCGGAAAAACTCTCCTAAGTCCATTCCGTTCAGTGATCATACTGGATTTCCACCACCACCAGCTCTCTGTCATGACCGAACCTAAACGTACTC
>CALGNY010000081.1 GCA_937958375.1 uncultured Bacillaceae bacterium | reverse complement strand
GGAAAGGAATGAGTGAAATGAGGCAGTGTATCAATTGAAAAAATAAGATTAAATGGAGTAAGTTATATAAGCTAATCATTTGGGGCTCAACAAAATTTCCTGTTCATTGTGATCATTGTGGAGAGTCCAATCAATTAACCACATCCTCAAAAGTAATGGTTCTGTCTAGTGCATTTATTATTTTCGTGGCTGTTTACTTTTTTGACTTGGGGAGATATATTACATCATCATTATCATCAACTGTTTACACTTCTACGATTATGATAAACTTCTTTATTGGTTATCTGCTATTTGCTTTATTTTCTTTGATTTTGCCTTTTGTAGTAAAGTTAAAGTCGTATTAGCCAATTAATCCATACGTGAAGATTGCTTAGAGTAAATGGTATAAACTCCAACTATCCTACATATAATACTCAGGAAGCCTAATTTATAATCCCCAATCCATTTTCAATATAGCTTTTAATTGTTCAACCCGCTCATGCCCAATATTCTCACCGATTACGTATTCGATTTCGGCTTTGAGGGCTTCGTTCTTCTCGTAACATTCCAAACCAAATGGAGTCAATTGGATTCGCTTTTCTTTTTTATTGTTTTCCAAGCTTCCGACTTCGACAAGCCCTTTTTCTCGTAATTGTTTAATAAATTTATGCGTTGCTTGGCGAGTAATATCGAGACTCTTAGAGATAAAAGATATCGTCGTCGCTTCTTTTTGAAAAATCCTGGCTAAGATAAACCATTCCGATCTTGAAATATATATATCGTTTCGTTCATTCCACTGTTTTTCTGCAGCTTTCCGCAGCTTCACATGTCGTTCGCTGATCAAATCGAGTAAGTCTAATTGCTGAAAGTCGAAGTTCATTCTGTTCACTCCTATTTTGTTTTCTGTTGTAACTATACAAAATAGATGTACAAATATCAACTTAGTTGACAAAATTGACAAAAAGATGTACAATAAAATAGTAAACTAAGTTGACAAATCAACTAAAGGGGCTAATAAAATGGTTAAGGTTGGAGATTTGGTTATTTACTCATCACATGGAATTTGCCGAGTGGATGACATTTGTGAACTGTCGTTTGGTGGAAGTACGAAAGAGTACTATGTGCTGGAACCGGTTGAAAATGATGGTCGCTTGAAAATTCATGCTCCTGTAGACAAAAAAAACAACATGCAACCGCTCATCGACAAAACTGAAGCGCAAAAAGTGATTGAATCCTTCAGACAGGATGGCGTTGAATGGGTAGACAGACCTCAATCAAGGACCCGGGAATACAAGGATATCGTCAGTAAGGGTGACCGGATTGAAATCGCAAAAGTTGCCAATACATTATTACGTAAAAAACATGAAACTGAAGAAGAAGGCAAGAAGTTCAGTGAGCTTGATGGAAAACTACTGAAAAGCATCCAAGACATCCTTTTTAAGGAAGTAGCCATCGCACTGAATAAGCCATACGATAAAGTGGTTAAAAAAATCGACGAATTAGTCATGCAATAATAATATAATCCATAAAAAGACTTGGAATCCAATTACAGATTCCAAGTCTTTTTATGCTTGTTCCTCATCTGGTCTATACTCCAACAAATCCCCAGGCTGGCAATCCAACGCCTTGCAAATCGCTTCCAATGTTGAAAAACGAACAGCTTTTGCTTTCCCATTTTTCAAGATCGATAAATTCGCCATGGTGATTCCGACACGTTCGGACAGCTCCGTCACACTCATTTTCCGTTTTGCCAACATGACATCTATATTTACGATGATAGCCATTGAATCACCTCAAACTGTTAACTCATTTTCATTTTTATAGTCGATCGCTTCATGTAAAAGCTTCTGCAACACAGCAGCAAAAATCGCGACGACCAACGAAGCAAAAATAGGAGCCGCACCCACAAAGACCAGCCCTGGAGCATCATCCATTTCCGCCAGCATAAAAACAAAAGGCAGAATAATCGCATAAACCGCACTAATGCTAATGGCACAGTATTTGATTTTCATTAAAGCTTGCACAGATTGTTGGGAAAAAGCCTCATTGTGATCGATGAAACTCAAAAGCTTATAGGCTTGAACTAAAGCGATGAGGAAAGGAATCACCGTGACATATATACCAATAACGATCGGGTATAGCATGTAGACATAATCTGGATTAGCAGGATTTTGCGATAACCAATACAGCCCGAAAATTGCAAGGGCTACTACCGGAATAGCCAATATCAAAAGAGCAATCTTCAAAAATAATGTCGAACCCTTTTTCATATCTTCACACCTCTACCTGTTAAGATCATTCTAAGTATACGCTATAATTTATTGATATTCAATAAATTTTTATCGGTAGATATCATGTAGGTGAAAGAGCAATCGTCTATTCATGATGATCCATTTATTGGTGGTTGAATGAAAAAGCCAAGGAAAGGTCTAGGGTTAGAAAAAATTATAACTTTTCCATACTCACAAACGGTCTCGTATATTCCAACTCACCCTTAATTCTCTTCACATGAACATTGTTCCCTTGAAGCCATTTGTTGAAGTCAAAAATGACAGGCATGCGATTCGGTCCGATCACGAACCAAGCTTTCATCTCTTTTGGAAAATATGCAGCTGTGTGGATGGTTCCAGCAGAGGCGTCGTATTTCTTGGAGAAAACATCATACTTCGGATCGTTCATTACCCGAAACGCCTGCATCGGATTTGTTGAATGCTTTTGCTGCTCTTGAATCGTCTTCTCACGCTGCCTTGTTTCTTCTTGTCGATAGCGGTTTTCTTCATCCAGTAAATGAAAGTGGTTGGTACACACATTCGATCTTCGTGAAACAACCTCTCTTGGAGACGCTTCGACAACAAAAGATTCGCCATTAGGATCTAAGAGCACGTAACTAAAGGAATGTCGATGCGGAATTTCCTTCAATAAATCAATCGATTCATCCACATTCGAGCAATTTTCCAAAACAATCCGTCCGATCATATTGCAAATAAACCCGTCACTTGATTTTTTGCTGTGCGTGAAATTGTAGCCTAAGACTAATCCCTTTTCGTTCATCCCATCAATTCGACCAGTAATTTGCATCGTCGGTCCAAGCACAGCATAGCCTTGATCGGTAGGTTGATAAAACATATACCTTCCCTCGTAGCCTACAGGATGGCTGTCATAGTTTCTCACCATAAAGTCCGGTTCCGTGAAAATCGAACACCCACTGCGGACGAACTCCCGATAATAGCCACCAAAGAGCCGGTAAGCCTCCGTCAGATTCATTCCCAGAGCATCAGCAAGCCCATGAATTTCTTCTAAGATGGCAGGTGAAAACCGGTTCATTACTTGTTCAAATCGCTCTTTATCGATAATAAAATGGCGGTCTTTCTTTGGCCCCCATTGTTTTTTGCGGTTATGAATAATCGGAGAATCCTTCAGTAACTCTCCTTGGAAGTAGCCAAAGTCATAATGATTCCCCCGATATTGAAGCACATCGCTGTAATAATTCATTGAATTCATTCCTTACTTGTTATCCTACAGTCAGTTTAAGCGATGAAGGGTGGGAAGGGAATTGGAATGCTTTATAGATAAGAATTCATGTGTTCCATACTTGAAACACTCTCTTTAGGGCGAACTTTCATTAAAGTAAACGAAGAGAAATTAAGACATTATAAAATACATAAAGATTCCTACGAAAAAAAGCAAGAAATGAATGATACACAAAAAGAGCATTCTTCTCCCTTTTCCTAAAATGGATGAAATAAACCCAACAATAGGAAAGAAGAATACTAGTCCCAAATAAATTAAGTCTTCGAATAGATTAGGAATAAACTGATTAAAAAAGATTAAAATACCCGCTGATACAATGAAAAGCATCAACATCAGATATGAGGTGATATGGAACTTCTTTTCGTAACCTTCAATCCATTTATGGGCCACGAATAAATAAAACTCTTGGTCTTTGTTTGACTGATCTACATAATTATAGGTATTAAAAGCTGAGCCTAATAATCTTAGAGATTTCGATTTTTTTATGATTGGCCTTTGCTTTATGATTTGTCGCAAATTAAAAAACATTGATGAAAACGGTAAATGAACGGATTCATGCACGCAAAGCACAGCAGCCACAAATAAAAAAAGTCAAACGGCGATCGGAGGATGAAAGAAAAGCACTGACAGCTGTTGCAAAGGCAAGTATAGACCGAGCCAAAAAAGAAGGTAAAATGAAAATGATTGGGAAACGGAGAATGTATTATGATCCATCTGAGTGAGTTATTGGATATTGCAAAAAAACGAAAGAAACAAAAACAGATCAACTTATCAATGAATGGATGAAAAAGTAATTACATGTTTTTTGGGAATACTTTTCTTGAGACTCGTCATACGACAGTTTTTTATTTTGATTTGAAAAAACCAATGGAGGGAATATTTTTGGTATAATAGGATTCGCTTTGACACCAAGGAGGAAATCAGATGAATTATCAATCATTATACAACGAAAAATTACAAACAGCAGAAGAGGCTGTTCAACATATTCAACCTGGAACGGATTTGGTTACGCCGATTTCTAGTGCAGAACCAGATGCTCTTATGAGACAGTTGGAAAGTTATGAAGGGTTAGATGGAAACCGATTATATATGATGTTATCCGCCCGTGAAATAATCGACGTAGACCCGGATAAGCTGAAAATAATCAGCATGTTCATGGGGGCTACCGAGCGCAAAGCATTCAAGGAAGGGAGAATTGATTTACTACCAAATCATTTCTCGGATGTACCTCGGATATTGAGACAGGAAATGCGTAAGCCTGTTGTGATGACTGTTGTTTCACCGATGGATGAGAATGGTTATTTTTCAATGGGGACAAACGCGGATCATACCATATCGATGGCAAAAGAAGCGGACACGATTTTAGTCGAAGTCAATGAGCACATGCCTCGAACGTATGGTGAAAATCAAATCCATATTTCCGAAGTGACAGCCATCGTTGAACACCATCAACCATTACCCGAAGCACCTCAATCCATCAGACAGTCTGATAAGGACAAAATGATTGGTGATCATGTCGCAAGCTTGATCAAGAATGGCGATACGTTGCAGCTTGGATTTGGTTCAATTCCGAATGCGATCATCGACAACCTAAAGGATTACCGTAACCTAACGATTCATACGGAGATGATTCCGGAAAAGATCATTGAATTATTCAAGAGTGGAGCTGTCACAAACGAGAACAATCCATTTAAGAAAGGAAAAATGACGGCAACTTTCGCATATGGCTCCAAAGAGTTATATGATTTTATGCATGAGAACGAAGACATTTATATGCTTCCGGTCAGTGAAACGAATGATGCTTGCAGACTGAGAGAAATTAGTGATCTGGTGACGGTAAACGCAGGTGTCGAGGTTGATTTTATGGGACAAGTCAATGCAGAAAAAATTGGTGATACGTATTTTTCATCGACAGGTGGCCAATCCGATTTTCAACTCGCATCGCATCTATCCGAAAACGGACGTGGTGTAATTTGTTTGCATTCAACGGCCAAAAACGGTGAAATCTCAAAAATCGTACCGACATTGCAACCTGGAATGCCTGTTACCACACATAAAAATGATGTGGACTATATTGTAACGGAGTATGGAATTGCCAGACTCCGGGGTAAAACGATTCGCGAACGGACAAAAGCATTGATTGAAATCGCGCATCCGAACTTCAGAGAACAATTAAC